>JAZRLK010000090.1:0-38540 GCA_045646805.1 Faecousia sp. | reverse complement strand
TCTCTTGGTACAATCTTACTTGTTCAGGTAAGCTTGCGATAGAAGAAACTGCCTACTATGAGATTGCCACGCCCCTGACGGGGCTCGCAATGACACAGAGGTACGATACTCTGTGCGTTAGTAAGATAAATTCTAATTTATATGGCGCAGAATTGACTTTGTTTCTGAATGATGGTAAAATTCTGATAATTACTTCTTTGGAGGCTGTTATGACTTACATTCTTATGGCGATTTTCGCAATTTTGATCCTGATTGCCGACCAGGTTACCAAATATCTGACTGTCCAAAACATCAGTCCTTATGGCTGTAAATTTATGGAGAATTTTGATTTGTTTATTCAAAATCTTCATCAAGGCTACAATCTTGATTCATCGTTTTACGAAAATATTGATACTGAAATAGATGTCCTTCCAGGAGTTTTTCACCTGTCCCATATCTTTAACCCTGGTGCTGCTTGGGGGATGTTTGACGGTGCAATTTGGTTGTTTACCCTCATTTTTGCAGCTTTTGTCGGCTTTGTTATTTGGGAATTTTCCAAAAAACGCCTACCTTTCAAAATGTTTGAAAGATGGTGTATTGTAGCCGTGCTTGCCGGTGGCCTGGGCAATATGATCGATCGCATTCGTCTTGGATTTGTGATTGATATGATTCGATTTGTTCCGAAGCTTCCTTTGATTGGAGATTTCCCAGTATTCAATGTAGCTGACTGTTTTATTACCTGCGGATGCATTTTGTTGATTGTCCATTTGGCTTTCTTTAACAAGGAATTTTGGAAGGAAGAAAAGAAATGATCCTGTTTGCCGACATTGCCGGAGAACGGCTGGATGCCTTTCTGGCCCGGGTAGCACCGGATATGAGCCGTTCCGCCGCCCAGCGGCTGATTGAGGACGGCTGCGTTACCCGCAACGGGAAGCCTGCCAAGAAAAACGACCGTTTGCAGGAAGGCGACAAGGTCAGTTTTGAGATTCCCGAACCCCAGGAAGTGGATATCGCAGCAAAGGACATCCCCCTGGAAATTGTATACGAAGATCGGGATGTGATCGTGATCAACAAGCCCAAGGGTTTGGTCGTCCATCCTGCCGCTGGGCACCAGGATGATACCCTGGTTAATGGTCTTTTGTTTGCTAAGGCCGGGGAATTATCCGGCATCAACGGCGAATTGCGTCCCGGCATTGTCCACCGGATCGACAAGGATACCTCCGGCCTTTTGGCGGTTGCCAAAAACGACCTTTCCCATACGGTGCTTGCCTCCCAATTAAAGGATCATTCTATGGCAAGAACTTATGAAGCCATCGTCTGCGGCAATCTGAAGGAGGATTCCGGTACTGTGGATGCCCCCATCGGGCGGCACCCTTCTGACCGCAAGAAAATGTGCGTCATTGCCCGAAACTCCAAAAATGCCGTCACCCACTGGGAAGTGGTTGCCCGATACCGGGGCTATACCCATGTGCGCTGCCGTTTGGAAACCGGGCGTACACACCAAATCCGGGTGCATATGGCCCATATCGGCCATCCCATTTTGGGCGATACGGTCTACGGACGGAAAAAACCGGAGTTGGGTCAGGACAGCCAATGCCTGCACGCCGGAACGCTGTGCTTTGCCCACCCACGTACCGGTCAGCCAGTGGTGGTTCACGCAGAATTGCCGGAATATTTTCAGGCAGTTTTGGAAAAACTTGCAAAGTTAGGATAGCTTTCAATCATGTGTCATTGCGAACCAGTGCGCACACTGGTGCGGCAATCCGTCCTCTTAAAGGAAATTCTATAATGAATTATTATGTATATATTTTATCAAATTGTACGAATACCACAATCTACACCGGTGTAACCAACAATTTGATTCGCCGGGTTTATGAACACCGCCAGCATGCCGATCCTCATAGTTTTACTGCGAAATATGATATTCATAAATTGGTATATTTTGAATATACCGGGGATGTAAAAGCAGCTTTAGAGAGGGAAAAACAAATTAAAAGCTGGAGCAGAGCCAAGAAAAACAAACTGGTAAACACCAAAAATCCACAATGGGTCGATTTGTACGAAACTCTTTTGTAGGGAAAGCGGATTGCCACGCCAGTGTGAGCACTGGCTCGCAATGACATATACGATAGCTGTCCTGTTACCATAAGGTGTTGAAAATAAATTACTTTTTTCTACGAGGTCCTATATGTTTTCTGATATCTTACTGACGGTGGATTTTGACCGGACTTTGACTGCGCCGGATTCCACCATCCCGAAGCGGAATATTGAAGCAATTGAATATTTTATGGCCAACGGGGGTGCATTCACCGTCAATACCGGCAGAAGCATTCCCACCAGCGCCCATAATATCATCCCTTGCGTGCCGGTAAATGCGCCGCTGCTGCTGTACAACGGCTCTGCGGCCTATGATGTAAAAACCGGCAAGCTTACCCGGTATGCCCCCATTGAACTGGATCAGGCTGAAATGATTCGGGATTTGCAGACCCGATTCCCTCAACTTCACATTGAGATCCAGGGTCTGGATGCCCACTATCTGATCCGGCAGGATACCGGCTGGGAACAATTCTGCGATTTCAGCAAATGCGCATGGGGTTATGTGACACCGGAAACTATCCCACAGCCCCTAATCAAAGCCGCCATAAACGGTCAATTCCGCAACGGTACTGTTGCGGAGATGTACGAGCTAAGCGATGAAGAGCAGACCCTTTTCCAGGCTGCCATCGATTATATCAATAAGACCTACGGTCACGCAGTGCAGACATTCCGTGCCTGCCCCCGGATCGTGGATATTCACGCATTGGGTGTTTCCAAGCTAAATTCCGCCCGGCAGCTGCAAAAGGAATTGGGAAAGAAGATTTTGGTGTGCGTGGGCGATGCCGAGAACGATATCACTATGCTGGACGGCGCAGATTTTGCGTTCTGTCCTGCCGACGGAATCGTGGCAAACCGGTATGAAAATGTGTGCAATTGTGCCGACGGTGCGGTTGCAGACGTAATTTATGAAAAAATACCGGCAATTCTCCAAACAAAGCCTTGACAGCTTGCCACTTTTATGCTAAAATCCTATGGCCGAACAGGATTTGCGGGTGTAGTTCAATGGTAGAACACCAGCCTTCCAAGCTGGATACGCGGGTCCGATTCCCGTCACCCGCTCCAAAGATGCGCCAGTAGCTCAGCTGGATAGAGCAACTGCCTTCTAAGCAGTAGGTCGGGGGTTCGAGTCCCTCCTGGCGTGCCATTTAACCAAAATGGTTAAACAGGAGCAACCGCTGTCAAGTCAGCACAGGTTCCCCCAGGGACTCGAAGAATTAAATGCAACGCGGATGAGCGTTGCCGCCGACGGCTTGACGGAGGCGAACCTTGAGTAAACGAGTCCTGACTGGCGTTCCATTCAGCAGAAATTTAATATGGTGGGTGTCGCCAAGCGGTTAAGGCCCCGGATTGTGGTTCCGGTATTCGTGGGTTCGAATCCCATCACCCACCCCATGAAAAACTCCGATGTTTTTACATCGGAGTTTTTCAGCTATATTCGCCTTCGGCGAGTTATATTGCTACGCAGCGATATTTGGCTGACGCCAAGCGATATTGCCCTTCGGGCAACTTTAGAGGCGATTATAATATCGCTGCCGCAAAGCGGCGATATCGCTTTTGCATGGCAAAAATATCACCGTGAGCAAGGCGAACGATTTCACTTGTTATTTGGGTATTTGTTGGTATATCCACAAAAAAGCAAACAGGCCAAGAAGGTCTGTTTGCTTTTTATTTTGGAAGCAAGATGTAAAAAGCTATGCCGTTACAGCAGGATTCCGGCGAAGCACTGGGAAGCCAAATAAATACCCAGTCCGGTCAGAACCACGGCTGCCGGCGCTTTCGGACCGGTTTTCAGCCGCTGTGTTGCAGAAGAAAACAGGAATGTGGTCAGCGTAAAGGCAACGCCGCCAACCAAGCCGTACTTCCAGAAGTCATGAACGCAGGCAAAGCCTGCCATCAGCGGCAGCAAAGCAAAAGCCACTGCGCCAAAGACCGCAACGCACACATAGCACCGGGAATTGCCCCGGGACAGGAAATGCTCGATCAGCAAAGCTGCCACACTCAGCAGCACGATATTCGGGATATTCAGAGGGGGCAAAATGGCAGCAGGCAGAAAAATCTGCACCAGCATACCGGTCAGCAGAGCCGCAAACAGCACAGCGATCAAAATTACAGGGAGCAAAAACTTATTGTTTTTCATAACTTAACCTCCCCATGAAGTTGCGCCGGAATCTGCATCCGAGCCGGTAACGAAGGCAACCGCAGAATTTACGCTGCGAGTGATTGCCTTGGATGTGACGGTGGCACCGCTGATGGCATCAATACCTTCGCCAACGGCCGCATCACCCTCTGTGCGCAGGAATTGGGCCAAAAATTCCCAATCCTGCAGCGCTTCTGCGCCCAAACCAAAGGTTTCTTCCATATAGCGCACCTGCAATCCGGTCACATAGCCGTCATTGCTGACGCCGATGAGCATATGAATCGGTCCTGCATAGCCTGCTGTGGCAGTTCCCACCACATAACCGGTCTGACCTTTGTAAACAAAGGCGATATTTTGATCCTCGCCGGTGTAGGCTTCTTCTTCAAAAACAGTGCTTCCGGGCAGGAGGGTTTCCATTTTTGCCTGCAATTCCTTTTCCCGGTTTGCCTGGCGGACATCCAGAGTCAGGTTATATACCCCCAGCAGCAGGACGGCAGCCAGCATAACAGCAACGATAGGCATCCAAATTTTACGCACGGGAAGCACCTCCCTTTTTATAACCGTAGATCCGGGGCGGCGTGTACCGGTCAATCACCCATACGCAAAGATTCATCAGCAAAATCGCATAGGTAACACCTTCCGGAAACAGGCCGAAATAGCGAAATACCACCGTTAAAACACCGCAGCCTATGCCGTAGATATACTGACCCAGCTTGGTTACCGGGGAAGTCACATAGTCTGTTGCCATAAAAATGGCGCCGAGCATCAAGCCGCCGGAAAACAGCTGGTACGCCATCCAGGACAGAGCGTGATCGGTTTTATGGAACACCAAGGTCAGGATCGCCACCGTTGCGATATACGCCGCCGGAATCCGGGCGGAGATCACCTTACGGGCAACCAGGTACGCGCCGCCTGCCAGCAGTGCCAGGGCAGACAGCTCGCCGATAGAGCCGGGGCAGTTTCCCAAAAACATATCCAAAATACTCTCTTCCGGCAGAGCGGGCATCACCATATGATGCAAAGGCGTGGCACTTGACACCCCATCAACACCCAACGCCCTGTAGCTGGTCAATGCAGCCGGAAACAGCAGCATAACAAAGGCTCTTGCCAGCAGCGCAGGATTGAAAATATTCTGACCCAGACCGCCGCAAAGAAGCTTTACTGCCAGGATTGCAAAAATACTGCCCAAGGCCACGATCCACAGGGGAACATCCACCGGCAGAGTCATGGCAAACAGCAAGCCTGTTACCATAGCAGAGCCGTCGATCACCGTGTTTCGTTTTTTCAGAATCACGCTGTAAAGAGCCTCTGCGGCAACTGCGGAAGCGATGGAAACCGCCGCCACCAAAAGCGCACGGATACCCAGAACAACCGCACCGACAACCAAAGAAGGCAGCAGCGCCAGCACCACATCCAGCATCAGCCGGCTGGTGCGGAAGTTACCTCGGATGTGAGGAGAGGAATTGACAGTCAGCTTCATTTCTTTCCCTCCTTTGCTTCACGGAGCAATGCTTTTCCCTTGCGGAACTGCTCTACCAGAGGCAGCTTTCCGGGGCAGGTATAAGCACAGCTGCCGCATTCCATACAGTCCATCAGGTGCAGCCGGGTCAGCTCCCCGGTTTCACCGCAAACTGCATAACGGTACATATACAGCGGCTGCAAGCCCATGGGGCATACCCCCACGCATTTTCCGCACCGCAGGCACACCGGATTTTCCGCCGCACCGTTTTCATCGTGGGGCAGACACAAAATGGAATTGGTGGCTTTCACCACAGGAACAGCCAGATCAGACTGGGCAATGCCCATCATCGGACCGCCGCTGACGACCCGTTCCGTAGCATCAGTCAAACCGCCGGCAGCCTGGATCAGATCGGCAAAGGGTGTGCCCAGCCGCACAACAAAGTTCTGGGGCAGGTTGACCGTCTCGCCGGAAACCGTAACAATTCTCTGGGTCAAAGGCACGCCCCAGTAAACTGCCCGGAAAATGGCCGCAAAGGATGCCACATTAAACACTGCGCAGCCCACATTGACCGGCAATTTCCCGGAGGGAACCTGCCTGCCGGTGACGGCCTGGATCAGCTGCTTTTCCGAGCCCTGGGGGTAACGGGTTGGCAGCACACGCAGTTCAATGCCGGGGTAATTGCGGATCAGCTTGCGCAGGGTCATAATGGCTTCCAGCTTATTATCCTCAACCGCCAAAACGGTATATTCGGGCTTCAGCACCTTCTGCAGCAGCTGCATACCCTTGAGCACCTGCTCCGGATTGGAGCGCAGCAGGCTGTCGTCGGCTGTAATATAGGGCTCGCATTCGCAGGCGTTTGCAATCAAATATTCAATATGTCCCATCGCGGACATTGCTTTGACATTGCCGGGAAATGCCGCGCCGCCCATACCGACCAGACCGGCTTCCCGAATTTTGTGCAGAATTTCATCGTCGCTGCAGGTGTTGAGGGGATCTTCGCACCGGGTTACTTCCACAGCTTCATCGGTAAAATCGTTTTCGATAACCACAGACATCACCATTCTGCCGCTGGGATGGGGTCGGGGTTCCACGGCTGTAACCGTTCCTGCCACCGATGCGTGCACCGGCACGCACAAACCGTCACCGTCACCGATTTTTGTGCCCCGGAGCACACGGTCGCCCACTTTCACCAACGGGGTGCAGGGCGTGCCGATATGCTGCACCATAGGGATGACCACCTGCTTCGGTGTGATGATCTTAAAAAATGTAATGCCTGTAGACATTTCTTTGTTGTATTTGGGGTGGATGCCGCCAAAAAACAGGCGTTTCATAGGTTCACCTCATTTTCGTTTCAGTTCCGCAGTCTGCTTTCAAAGCCTGCGGTCATATATTCATTTCCTTCCAAATCGACCCACAGAACATCTGCACCCCATTCCTGCGCCAAAGCCTTTCCCTGCTCCAGATCCATCAAAAACAGTCCCGTGGAAAGGGCATCTGCCAGGCCGGAATCTTCACAAATCACGCTGACAGAGCGCCAAAAGGATGCAGGCATTTGGGTTTTCGGGTCGATAATATGGTGGTATTTTTTTCCGTCCACCGTATAGGCTCGCTGATAGTCGCCGCTGGTCACCACAGAACCTGCGGTTAAATAAAGGGTATGCAGATTTTTATCCCCATTGTCCGGATCCTGGATACCAATGACCCAGGGCGTTCCGTCTTCTGTCTTGGGGCCGGTGGCGCATACATTGCCGCCCACACTGATGAGCATACCTGCCGGGGCATTTTCCGCCGCCCGTTGGGTTGCCCAGCCTTTGGCTACTGCACCCACATCCAAGCGAACCTCCGGATCGGTAATAAACACCGTAGAATCTGCTTCGTTGATCAAAATACTATCCGGGGACATATGCTCTGCAGCTTTTTTCAGCTGCTCCGTGTCCGGCAATTTGGCGTGGATGGGATCCCGGATGCCGTCGTTGCGGGCATTGTGCCACAGGGCAAGCACGCTGCCCATGGCCACATTTACCCGGCCTTCGGTGTATGCATAATAGCTTTTGCAGTCCAGGAGTAATTGGATGACAGCCGGCTCTACCTCTACAGGCCGGATTCCGGCGCAATCATTGATCGTCTTGATATTGGCAACGCCCTCATAGTCGTTATAAATATCAAACAGCTGATGATAATATTGCAGGTCATCCCGGATAGCCTGGGCTTTTTGCTGAAAGCTTTCCTCACTGATATCCCGTCCGACCACCGTTGTTACGGTATCAAACAAATTCAGAAAGGTTGCGGTATACTGCTTCATTTCAGGCTTTGCGGCTTTTCCGCAGCCGCCCATCAGCATACCGAAAGCCAGCAGGACAACGATCAGGCGTTTCATTTCTGCATAGCCTTTGCAATCAGGGCCTGGAAGCCGCCAATGGCAATGGTAACGGAAGAAGCCAGATCCGTGCCGTCAGCAGGCTTTGTAGCTTCCGTAACCGCAATACCTGCCACTTCTTCGGCAGTTTTGCCCGTAACATATGCGGCAAATGCGGCAGCCTGGGCATTCCATTCTGCGCTGGCTCCGCCCCAGGCGACCATACCGTAGGCTTCGCCCAGTTCGTTCTTGGTCTGAACCGCAGAAGTCAGATCGGTGGTGATTTGACCGGCGGCATCAAATGCGATTTTTGCCTGCAAAGAATCGATATAGCAGGAAGTGATGGTCTGATCCTTACGGGTCAGTACCGCAATGTCCGCATCCAGCTGGATTGTGCCGTTCTTTTCCTCGGTGGCATTGACACTGCCGGATACAGCATTCATGGTGGTCAGCACCAATTCGTCCTCTGCCTGGGCACCCAGATGCTGGGCATTGTTGACTGCTGCCTCGATGGCATAAACATAACCTGCCAGATAAATGGTAGCAGAAGAACTCAGATCTGTGCCGTCCTTAGCCTTACCGGTCACCATATCGATATCGCCGTTTTTCAGCTGCTCCACGGTTTTGCCTTCTGCATACTTGGCAACGGCGGCAACCTGGGCATCCCATTCGGCAACAGCACCGCCCCAGGCGACCATACCGTAGGCTTCGCCTAACTCGTTCTTGGTGGGCACAGCCATAGTCAGATCGGATGTAATTTCACCGGCAGCATTGAAGTTTACAGTTGCAGGAATGCTGTCGATTACACAGGACACGATAACGCCGTTATCGTCAACCGTAACGGCTGCCAGGGTTACATCATATTTTGCAGCACCTTCTGCATCGGCAGTTGCAGAAACGCTGTCGGATATCTTTGCAGAAACAGAAAGACCGGTTTTCACTGCGCCTTCGATAGATACAGCAGGATCTTCGTTGGGCTGCCCATCCTCAGCAGGACAGGTGCAGTTTCCAATCACCACAGTTGTGCCGGTACATCCGGCCAGACAAGACATTGCCAGGAAAATTGTCAGAATCAGAGCAAAAATTTTCTTCATGTTTTGGTTCCTCCAAAATTTATTATCTGTTCATTTCTTCAGAAATGGTTACAGTCTTTAAAGCCCGCAGGACACTGGCGCAGGCAACACCGGTAGCGATTCCGGTGAAGATGGCAACAGCCAGCAAATAAGGCAGATACGCGCAAACATAAACCGATTCCATCAGCACCATAGCTGCCAGAATCTGCCCGATATTGTGGGCCGCTGCGCCTAAAATGCTAACGCCGTAAATGGAAAAGACAGGTATTTTTTTGCACAGGGCCATAGTTGCCAGCGAGAGTAAACCGCCGGTCAGCGAAAACAAAATCCCCGTCAGGCCGCCGAACAATCCGCCTAAAATACATCTTACCACAACGATGGGAAGCGTCCGTTTCCAGCCCAGCAGGTACAGCGCCGCCAAGGTAACCACATTGGCCAAGCCTAATTTTACGCCGGGAAGGGGGATGATCAGCTGCAGGGGAATAAACCGCTCCGTGTAGGAAAGGGCCAGAGCAAGGGCAGTCAAAATTGCGCTCTGGGCAATTACTTTTATTTTTCCCATTGCGCTCACCCCACGACGAAGTCCACATCCGTCTCGTCAGAAACCACACGGATCTCTACCCCGTTGGGCAGGCACACAAGGCTTCGGCCGGTGTTGCGAATGCTGCCGCTATGCACGCAGTCCATCCCGGGACAGTCGGAAGCGGTAAAGGAAATTGCGCCGTCTTCCACCGTGATCCGGTTGCAATATTGATCTTCCACCAAAAAGGTTTGGTCCTCCCGGAGCGATACGGTTTTAACAAGCTGCCCGTCCAGATAGATTTGGGCATAGGCCGCCGGAGCACTCCCCAGAAAACACAGCATAACCCCGATTGCAATCGCTGCTACCAGACCAACCGCCAGCCAATCACCCTTGCGAAAGCGGAGTTTTTCTGTCATAGCTCTACCCACCTTTGTTTTTCAGGATTCCTCGCAGTTGCAGTTTGCAGGGATGCTGTCAGCGCAGAGCAGTTCCTTAAGCAGACTGCGAAGACTGCATATGCCTTCACAGCAGATGCAGTAATGCATCCATTTGCCCTCTTTTCTGCCGGTGACAATTCCTGCATCGCACAGGATTTTCATATGGTGGGACAAGGTTGGCTGACCAATATTCATCTCTTCCAGCAATTGGCAGGCGCATTTTTCGCCGCTATGCAAAAGCTTCAAAATCCGTATGCGGTTTTCATCGCCCAAGGCTTTGAAAATGGCCGCTGTATTATGTTCGTTCATACTTGCCGGAGCGCCTCCTATCGATAACTATCGATATGGTAACAGACGGTATGATAATTGTCAATAGTGAACAGCCCCCATCCCAGAAGCAACCCTTTTATTTCCAAAATGGGCGTTGTAATCGCCGGGAAATTGATGTAAAATGAGGAAAAAGGAGTGAAAAGTATGAAAAAACTATGTTTGTTACTGGCTATGCTGCTGATCCTGGCAGGCTGCGGCAAGGCAGAGCCTGCACCAAGCTCCCAGCCTTCTATGGTTTTTTTGAATATCTATGCCGTTAACGATCTTCACGGCAAGCTGACAGACACCGACTCCCAGCCCGGCCTGGATGAGCTTTCCACCTTTTTCAAGCAAGATGGAAACACCATCGTTCTATCCACCGGTGATATGTGGCAGGGAGCATCCGAATCCAATTTGACCAATGGACTGATCATTACCGAATGGATGAATCGGGTGGGCTTTACAGCCATGACTCTGGGCGGACACGAGTACGATTGGGGCGAAGAATGGATACGGAAAAACGAACAAATGGCAGATTTCCCCTTCCTCGGCATCAACATATACAGCCGCCAGACCAATCAACAGGCAGATTACTGCCAAGGCTCCGTAACGGTGGAAATAGATGGGGTGCAGATTGGCATCATCGGGGCCATCGGCGATTGCTATCATTCCATATCCTCTGAGCATACCGGGGATATCTATTTTAAAACAGGTCCGGAGCTGACGGAACTGGTCAAAGCAGAATCGGAAAAACTCCGCAGCCAGGGCGCAGATTTCATTATCTACACCATCCACGACGGCTACACCCAAAATACCCCCGATACATCCGCCCTGGCAGTTGACGATCAGGAACTGGCAGGCTATTACGATACCGTCCTTTCCGACGGATATGTGGATCTGGTTTTCGAAGCAGATACCCATTATTGGTACGTTCTGCAAGACCGGCACGGCGTCTACCACCTGCAGGGCGGCGGCAATAACAGCGGCATTTCCCACGCCTTCGTGCAGATCGATAAAACCACCGGCGAATCCTCCGTTTTGGCAGCGCAGCTGCTGCCGTCAAGCCAGTACCGGCACCTGGAGGACGACCCTGTAGTAGAAGAATTGCTAAGCAAATATGCCCAGCAGATCGCTCCGGCATCCAAAATTTTGGGTACCAATGGTCAATATCGGAGCAAAGGGGATATCTGTCAGCTGGTGGCAAATCTGTATTGCGCCAAGGGCGGGGAAAAATGGGGCGCAGAGTATGACATCGTGCTGGGAGGCGGCTATATTTCCTGCCGTTCTCCCGGATATCTGCCCAAGGGCGAAGTCAGCTACAGTCAGCTGCAATCCTTGCTTCCGTTTGATAACCGGATTATGCTTTGCAGCATCCGGGGTGTCGATCTGATCGAAAAGTTTTTGGAAACTGACAATGCCGCCTATTATATCAAAACCACCGACTACGGCAAAAGCATCCGCTACAGCATTGACCCCGATGCCACCTACTATGTGGTAACAGACAGCTATTCGGCCCATTATGCCTATAATCGTATGACAGTAATCGACACCTACAGCGAAGATACCTTCGCCCGTGACCTGGTGGCGGACTACATCCGCTCCGGCGGCCTCTCCTGAGATAACCATAACAGAAAATAGCACAAAATCTGCGTACTTTGCGCAAATTTTGTGCTATTTTTGTATTTTGGACACCCAGGAATGTGTACCGTTCGAAATGGATGGTTATGCTATAGCCAGACAATCTACAGGAGGAAATATTATGATATTATCAACGGAACAAATTATGGAATTTCAGAACTATCTTTGCGCAGAGGAAAAAAGCACAGCAACGCAGGATAAATATCTTCGGGATGTGAGGCGCTTTAGCCTTTACGCAGGCAGCAGCAAGATAACGAAGGAACTGGTAGTTGCCTGGAAGAAACACCTGATTGAGCAAGGGTATGCGGTACGGTCAATCAATTCTATGCTGGCCAGTGTAAACAGTCTGCTGGAGTTTATGGGACTTTCCGGCTGCAAGGTCAAAAACATCCGCACCCAGCGGCAAACCTACTGCGAAGCGGATCAGGAATTAACCAAATCGGAGTATTTGCGCCTGCTGGCAGCTGCAGAGAAAAAAGAGCAGCTCCACCTTCTGCTTCAGACGATCTGCGGAACCGGCATCCGGGTATCCGAATTGCAGTATTTCACAGTGGAGGCTGTGCAAAAGGGGAAAATATCCGTCCATTGCAAAAGTAAGATCCGTATAATTCTGATACCCGATAAGCTGCGGAAAATACTTTTGTCCTACGCAAAACGGAATCGGATCATCAGCGGCATTATTTTTGCAACACGAAACGGAAAACCTCTGGATCGGAGCAACATCTGGTCAGCAATGAAAAAGCTGTGCCAAAAAGCAGGCGTAAAGGCAGAAAAAGTGTTCCCTCATAATTTACGCAAGCTGTTCGCCCGAACATTTTATCAGTTAGAAAAAGATATTGCGAAATTGGCAGACGTTCTGGGGCACAGCTCTATCAATACGACCAGAATTTATATTATGGCCTCCGGCGCAGAGCATCGGCGCAAATTGGAATGCCTGAACCTCCTCGCACCCATAAAAAAACACCACATAATATGAATTATGTGGTAAGAAAGAGAAAGCCTTAGGGACGATGTGGGCATCGTCCCCTACGAGAAAATCGATTTTTGCGTAGGGACGCCCGTTTTCGGCAATGTTGCGTAGTTGTTGTCATTGCGAACCAGTGACCGATGTCACTGGTGTGGCAAAAGATGTAATTTAAGATACCCTCGCCCGTAGGGGATATCCCTACGCAGGACCGGTTCTTACGTCAGGTAACAGCAAAAAGGGATGCAAAAGTACACACGCTCCGAAAAACCAAAAGAGCGCGTGTGTTTTGTGTTGCGAATTTTAAAATATTATGTAATATTTGGTTAAATTTTCTTGCATTTTAATTTATATAGGTATATAATGACTGTGTGTATTCGTAAGAATACGCCCTTATACGTTTACCACATAATTCATATTATGTTGTAAATGCCAAAAATTGCAGGAGGTAATAGAAATGAGAAAAAAAGCGGCTGCGGGCAGCAAGAGTAACCTTTTCAGGATTTTCTGCATTGCGCTGGCAATCACAATGATTGCGGTGCTTGCAGGAGGCTGCGTTTCCAAGGAGACGGAAACGAAGGTTGAAAATGGTCTTTCTGCCTACGAACTGGCTGTCAAGTACGGCTACGAAGGAACAATTGAGGAGTGGCTGGAGTCTCTGAGCGGCAAATCTGCTTATGAGCTTGCAGCACAGAAGGGCTATACCGGCACAGAAGAAGAGTTTAATTCTGCGATGCTGGCAGCAGCAAATCAGGAACTTGTTGGAATCAAAACAGCAAAGTTTTCTTCCAAAGGTGAACTGATCATTGTTCTGACGGATAACACAGAGCTGAATGTCGGTAAGGCTGTTGGTCCAAATGGTGCAAACGGCAAAGATGGTGTCAGCATTGCCGGTGCGACCATTAATGAGGATGGCCAACTGGTCATTTCCTATTCCGATGGTAAAACCGCTAATCTGGATAGAGTTGTGGGCATGAATGGCAATGATGGCATCGGCATTTCTAAGTCTGAGATCAATGCCAATGGTGAGTTGATCCTGACTTATACCAATGGTCAGCAGGCGAACCTTGGGTGTGTCATTGGTGCTGCTGGTAAGGATGGTATTGATGGTACCGACGGCAAGGACGGAGCTAACGGTAAGGATGGCGTTGATGGCATCAACGGTAAAGATGGTATCAGTGTTACCGACTCTGTAATTAATGCAGCCGGTGAATTGGTGCTTTCCTATTCCAATGGAACTACCACTAATTTGGGCGTGGTTGTAGGCGCTGACGGTGCAGCCGGTTCTGCCGGTAAGGATGGCGTTGATGGTGTCAGCGTGACAGGAGCCGAAATCAATTCCTTGGGAGAGTTGGTGTTAACCTTCTCCAATGGACAGCGTTCTAATTTGGGCAATGTAATCGGTGCTGACGGCAAGGACGGCGCTGACGGCAAAGATGGCGTTGACGGCAAAGATGGCGCCGACGGTAAAGACGGCGTTGACGGCGCACCTGGTAAGGATGGCGTTGACGGCAAGGACGGCGCTGACGGCAAAGATGGCGCTGACGGTAAGGATGGCGCTGACGGCAAAGACGGTGCCGACGGTAAAGATGGTATCGGCATTGTAAAGTCTGAAATTAACACCAAAGGCGAACTGGTTCTGACCTATTCTGACGGTACGGTGCAGAATTTGGGCCGTGTTGTCGGTGAGGACGGCAAGGATGGAACAAATGCAGGTGTTGGCGGCACAGGTGCTGACGGCAAGGACGGAAAAGATGGCGTTGGTATTCAGAATATCTCCATCAGCGCAGCTGGTGAATTGCAAATTGTACTGACGAACGGTACGACTATGAACCTTGGCAACATCAAGGGAGCCGACGGCGCTGACGGTAAGGATGGCGCTGACGGTAAGGATGGCGCTGATGGTAAGGATGGCGCTGACGGTAAGGATGGCGCTGACGGTAAAGATGGCGCTGACGGCAAAGACGGAAAAGATGGTATTGGCATCAGCGGCACAACGATTAATGCCCTGGGCGAATTGATTGTTATGTATTCCAACGGCGAAAGCACCAACCTCGGTAAGGTCACCGGCGCTGACGGCAAAGACGGCGTTGATGGCAAGGATGGCATTAACGGTGTCGACGGTCTTGGCGTAGCAAAGATGGAGATCAATGCAGCCGGTGAACTGGTTGTGACATACACTGATGGCACTGCCGAAAATCTGGGCCGTGTTGTGGGTAAGGACGGCAGCAATGCCGGTACTGGTGGCACAGGTGCTGATGGCCAGGACGGTAAGGATGGCCGTGGTGTTGCCAAGATGGAAATCAACGCAGCCGGCGAACTGATTGTGACATATACTGACGGAACAATTGTGAACCTCGGCAAGGTTACCGGCTCTGATGGTAAAGATGGTGCCGACGGCAAGGATGGTGTTGATGGTGCACCCGGTAAGGACGGTGCCGACGGCAAGGACGGCGATGACGGCGCACCTGGTAAGGAAGGCGCTGACGGCAAAGATGGCGTTGACGGCAAAGATGGCGCTGACGGTAAAGACGGTGCCGACGGTAAAGATGGCGTTGACGGCAAGGATGGTCTTGGCGTAGCAAAGATGGAGATCAATGCAGCCGGTGAACTGGTTGTGACATACACTGATGGCACTGCCGATAATCTGGGCCGTGTTGTTGGCAAGGACGGCAGCAATGCCGGCGTTGGCGGTACCGGTGCCGATGGACAAGATGGCAAGGACGGCCGCGGTGTTGCCAAAATGGAAATCAACGAAGCCGGTGAACTGGTAGTTGCATATACTGACGGTTCTATTGTAAACCTTGGTAAGGTTATTGGCGCCGACGGCAAAGATGGCGCTGACGGTAAAGACGGTGCCGACGGCAAGGACGGCATCAACGGCAAAGATGGCGCTGACGGCAAAGATGGCGTTGACGGTAAAGACGGCGCCGACGGTAAAGACGGCGCCGACGGTAAAGACGGTGCTGACGGTAAAGATGGCATCGGTGTTATCAAAACAGAACTTAATGCTGCTGGCGAACTTGTAATCAGCTATTCTGACGGTACAACTGAAAATGTAGGTAAGATCATTGGTGCTGACGGCAAGGACGGCGCTGATGGCAAGGATGGCGCCGACGGAAAAAATGGCGCTGACGGCAAAGATGGCGTTGACGGTAAAGATGGCGTAGGCATTACCAAGGCAGAGATCAATGCTGATGGCGAACTGGTCTTGTCCTTCTCTAACAACACAGCAGTAAATCTGGGCCGTGTTGTCGGTGCTGACGGCAAGGACGGTGTTGGCGGCAGTGGCGAAGGCGTAGCAGGTAAAGACGGCAAGGATGGCAAGGATGGCGTTGGTATTGCCAATGTAACCATCAATGCAGCCGGCCAGTTGTCTGTGGAACTGACCAACGGTACAATCCTCAACTTGGGTAACGTCAAGGGTGCGGACGGTATCGGCATCAGCAAATCCGAGATCAACGCTGCCGGTGAACTGGTTCTGACCTATACCAATGGCGATTCCATCAATCTGGGTAAGGTTGTGGGATCTGATGGTAAGGATGGCGTGGATGGCGCACCTGGTAAGGATGGCGCTAACGGCAAAGATGGCGTTGACGGTAAAGACGGAGCCGATGGTAAAGATGGCGTTAATGGTAAGGACGGTGCTGACGGCGTTGGCATTGAAACTGTGACCATTTCCGATGCAGGCGAACTGTCTGTTAAGTTGACCAGCGGAACAACTCTGAACCTTGGCAATATCAAGGGTGAGAATGGTATCGGCATCAGCAAGACTGCAATTAATGAAGCTGGTGAACTGATTCTGACCTATACTTCCGGTGAGGAAGTCAACGTTGGTAAGGTCGTTGGTACCGACGGTAAGGATGGCACCAACGGTAAAGATGGCGCTCAAGGTCCCAAGGGTGATAAGGGTGATACCGGTGCAACTGGTCCTCAGGGTGCAGCAGGTGCTGCAGGTAGAGACGGTGTTGGTATTTCCAATGTTACAGTAAGCACTGATGGTAAGCTGACCGTTACCCTGACTGATAATACAGTTCTTGACCTGGGTAATATCAGAGGTCCCCAGGGCGAAAAGGGTGAAACCGGTGCCCAGGGTCCCAAGGGTGACAAGGGTGATACCGGTGCAACCGGTGCCCAAGGTGTAGGAATTCTTAGTGCAAAAGTAAACAGCGAGCTGCATTTGATTATTACCCTCACCGATGGAACTATAATTGATGCCGGCTATGTTGGCGTGGAGCTTCCCCCTGAACCCACTGAGCCTGAACCCACTGAGCCTGAACCCACTGAACCTGAGCAGCCCACCGAGCCCGAAAAGCCTGTGACCTATACTGTCACATTTAAAGACTGGGACGGCAAGGTTTTGAAAACCGAAACCGTAGAATCCGGCGAAAGCGCAACTGCGCCTGATGTTCCAAATCGTATTGGATATGTATTTACCGGTTGGAACAAGACATTTGAGAATATCACATCCAATTTGATTGTAACAGCAAACTATGCCCAGATTACCGAACCTACAATCATAGTCAGCGGAGCAACCGCAAGTTCGGGAGATACAGTACAAGTCACGCTAACAATTTTCAATAATCCGGGCTTGATTGGTATTACACTCCCTGTGCTGTATGATGAAAGCGTAATGACTTTGACCAACATTACTAAAGGCGACGCACTGAGCGAAATGACCTTTACGAAGCCCAAGAATTTGGCAAGTGGATTAAATCTACCTTGGGACGCAGAAGAAGTTTTGCCGGAAAATGCAACAAATGGCATTATGGTTACCCTTACTTTCAAAATTTTGGATACCGCAGAAGCGGGAGAATATACCGTTTCCTTAGGCAATGCCGATATTGTTGATAACGACCTTAATCCGGTAATTATGCAGATTATTAACGGTAAAATCATTATTTGTTAAACAAGAGAAAGGAAGAGCGAAACATGAAAATAAAAAGATGGATAAGCTTATTCCTGGCAGTCGTATTGTGTACATCTTTAATACCCAGCAGCGTGTTTGCTGCAACCGTTACTCCGGTAATAACTGTTAAGGATTCTTATGGCAAAGCAGGAGCAACGGTCAATGTTGATGTTTCAATAAAAGACAACCCGGGAATTCTCGGAATGACATTAAAACTTAATTTTGATGAAAAAATTCTGAGATTAATTGAGATTAAAAACGGTTCGGCTCTTAGTGCTATGTCATTCACCTCACCACAAGGAGAAGCCCTGAAAAGTGGTTGTATGCTTCCTTGGGATGCTGAAAGTGTAAGCAATCAAGATATTCAGGATGGTACTGTTGCCACCTTGACTTTCCAGATAGCTGAAACGGCACAACCGGATGAACTGGTGAAGATTGAGCTGATTTGTGTGGACGCATTGGATAAAGATGCAAATCCGATGACCATTGAAATGGTTGCAGGTCAGCTGCAGGTTTTAACCTATACCCCTGGCGATGTTAATGATGATGGTAAAATCACAACAACAGATGTAGCTGCCCTGAGAAGATATATTGCGGGCGGATATAATGTCACTATTCAGGAGTCTGCAGGTGATGTTAATGATGATGGAAAATACACAACCACAGACGTAGTTTTCATCCGCAGATATATTGCCGGTGGATATGGTGTAGAATTAAAACCTGTCACTCCGAAGTGTATCCATACAATGCAGGCAATTGCTGCCCAGAACGCAACATGCACTGATGAAGGAAATAATGCCTATTGGTACTGCAATAAGTGTACAAAATACTTTAGCGACGCAGCCGGTTCTTCTGAGATCGACATCAGTGACACCGTAATTAAAGCATTGGGTCATCTTCCCGGTGCGGAGCCTACCTGTACTGAAGCACAAACCTGTACAAGGTGTAACGCTGTTCTGAAAGTTGCAAACAACCACACAGAGGTTGTTGTCCCCGGTTATGAGGCTACACCGGAAAAAGAAGGCTTGACCGACGGAATTAAGTGCTCTGTTTGCGGCAAATGGGTTGTCGAGCAAACCGTAATTGAAAAACCCCAGCCTCAAGAACATTCCATTACTTATTTTATCAGTGCCGGTGATTACATCGATCAGGGCGATGCTTATTTGCAAAAGCAAGTGATCGAAAATCCTAATCCGACTACCTACAAAGAAAGTGAGATGGTAATCCTCAAGCCCTTGGCTTCTCCCGGATACACCTTCGACGGTTGGGTCGATCAACACGGCACAAGATGGGACGTTATTCCCAAGGGCACCACTCAGGAGCTTGTCCTTTATGCAAAGTGGACACAAAATATTTATACGGTCACATTCGATACACCTGATGTAGATGTTACCTATACCACCAATAAAGGCGAGAAGCTGATGAACAAGGCGGAATATACCATCGATACCGGTTTGACGCTGAAAAATCCCACCGCTTACAAGTATACCTTTGTGGGCTGGTCCAATGATGAAGGCTTTATCGTTAATGAGATTAAGCCTGGCACTGCTAAAAATATGACCCTTCGTGCAAACTGGACCTCTGACCGTAACCGCGCTACCAGTTATTCTAATTATGGTGAACCTATCATTATCGAAGATAACGAGCGCAAGCAATTCCTGTTTATCTATAATATAGGTAAAATTGACAATGTTCCGTTGTATACATACAAACGTGAAAACGGTGAAAAGATTATGTACCAAAACACCACCGTTGATTTTGTAGATACAACAACACTGAAAACAGAGTTTACAAAAGAAGATGCCCAGAATATTGCTAAGACTGTTGCCAACGCAACCACCCGCAGCTCCGGATGGACCCTGTCTGAGGGATGGAATAATGTTATGAGCGAAAGTCAGGAAGATGCGACTAAGCAAGTTCATTCAGAAGAAAGAATAGATTCCAAGGGCAATGTGATCGGCAATGCATATTTTGTAAGTAACAGCGAAGGCGGTTCTTCTTATTCCAGCGTGGAATCCGGAAGCACCAGCTCCAGCTCTGCAAGGGTAACAACAGAGGATTCCTTCGGCATCAATACTTCTTACGACAAGTCAACAGAGAAGTATTGCGATGCAGAGCTCAGCACAGGTTTTAAAAACGAAACCGAATTGAGTGCCGGTATTTCTGCTCCGGTTGGTATTGCAAAGGTTGAAGCAGGTGTCAAGAATACCACAACCATAACTTCGGATGCAAAGGTTTCTTCCGGCAGAAAGGACAACGAAGCCTTCCATGTAGATACAAATTCTTCAAGCTTTGTGGGTACTGATTTTTCAAGCAGCAGCTCTGCCTATTGCAATGCTGTAACCAGCAATTCCACTAACTGGAACTCCACCAACAGCTATGAAAAGAGCGAGCAAATGAGTCAGGAGACCTCTGTGGCGCAAGCAATTGCAAACGAAATTGAAAGCACTACTACCTATAATATCAGCAAGGCCTTGAACGGTGCTGAGACAAACACCGCAAGTGTCTCCGGCGTAACCAGTGACGAAACCGGTTATTCCAACTCTGTAACAGTTTCTGAATATTTTTCCAAGGAAAACGTGCATGTCGAGTCTCATAAGGATGACCATGTAGGTAATCATAGACTTGTGGAAGCAGGTATCGTGCATGTATACGGTGTTGTTGGCTACGATATCGCAACCGCTTCTTACTACACATATACCTTCAATGTGCTCGAAGATGACACTTATGCTTACTGGGATTATTCTCTGAAGGATCCTTCCTTTAAGGATTGTGAAAACGGTCTGGTTACCTTTGAGATTCCCTATGAAGTCAATGAATACATTTCCGGTGTTACCGGTAAGACAGAAGGTCTGGAAATTGAGATTGACAATGAAGGCTATGGCTGCGTAACAGGTTTCGATGTAGCTGAGAACTTTACAGGAGATGTTATTGTTCCTCAGTATCTGGGCGTTGATAACCTGGATGATACGCAGGATCCCGTTGTTGTGACAAGCTTTGATGCAAGTGCATTTAGAGGCAAGACAGAGATTAAAACTGTTATTTTGCCTATGTATGTCACAGAAATTCCCGCCTATGCTTTTGAAGGCTGCACCAATCTGGAAACCGTTATCGCATACGGCGTAACGAAGATTGGAGATTATGCATTTAAGGGCTGCGTTAACCTCGGTAAATTTGTCAACAGCAAGGGCGAAACTGAGTATTCGGCATTTATGGTCGATAATATGGTTACATTGCTTGGCGAAGGTGCATTCGAAGGTGTAAACGAAATCAAGGTTATGGCATATGATGCCGCCGTTGCTGATGCTGCTATTCATTCAGGAGCAAAGAAGATCACCCTGGATCTAACAAAGCTTAAAGATACATATAGCGGCACAAAGAAAATTACCAATACTACCAAGTTCTTCAAGATTATTGGTGGTGGAAAAACCTTTAGCGGACTTAGCATTTACTCTGATGCAAAAGAAAGCTTTGTCAGCAATATGACATTTACGGAAAATACAGACATTCCCTTGGAGTTCTCTTCCGAAACAGTAACACTTGCAAGAGTAACGGTTGAAAATGCTCCCGGTCTTGCACTGGCTCTGAAAGCGGAAAATACGGCACTCAAGCTGTATCGTGATGTTAAGCTTACTTCCAATAGCGACAATTCCGTTCTGAGTAAAAACGTTACACTCTCCAAGGCCAATACTGGTATATCCGGTACACTTGACTTCAGCGGAAAGTATCTTGTATGTGGCGAGATCACCAATACAAGTATGCTCCGGAATCCTGAAAATGTAAAGAAAATCACACAGGATGAGTACAATAAGTATCGTACTGCGGTAACGGTGAAGTTTAACGCAAACGGAGGCTCTAATATCGCTGCTGTAACCGTCGGATATGCTACCAAGATAACAGCACCCGCCAATCCCAAAAAGGACCATTATTCCTTCCTTGGGTGGTATACAGATGAAGCACTGACATCTGCGTTCAACTTTGATACACCTGTAACAAGCAATATGACATTGTATGCAAAGTGGAAACTGAATGAATTCACAGTTTCCTTTGATGCCAATGGAGGAAAAACTTCTACAACATCCAAGGAAGTTATTTATGGTGAACCCTATGGAACTCTGCCTACGGCAGATCGTACCGGCTATACCTTCAGCGGTTGGTACACAGCCAAGACCGGTGGATCAAAAGTCACGAAGGATACCATAATGACTGCTGCGGCAAACCATACTCTGTATGCACAGTGGAAAGTTTTGGAATACACGGTCGGCTGGAATACCGGAACTGGCTACACCATTACGGTTAAGAGAACTTCTTCTCCCTATGCTGGTGCAGCAACAGGAACATTGAACAGCGGTAATAAGGTTTACTATGGTGATGTATTGGCAGTTACCTATACAAAGCATGATTATTATACCATCAAGACACATGGTGCTACATCTATAACGGTTACCGGAAATGTTACTGCATCTAATATTTATGCAACAGCCGAACTGAATCCTCTCAAGGGCTGGACAAAGGCTTCCGAAGTGCCTTCCGGTGCAAAAATTGAAAACCGCAAGTGGAGTTATACCAAGACTACTACAACGGAATCCAAGGAAACATCCTTGGCCGGTTACACGCAGACAGGCAGTTACTGGGTCGAGTCTGGCAGAGGTTCTGTAAATTATGCAACCTTCCCCAGTGGATTTGATACTTCCCACAGCATTTATAAGAATTTCGCAAAAAGTGCTCTGACCGGATACGAAAACGCAACGACTAAGCGTGTTGTAACAGACAGCAAGGGCGGTTATGTGTACTGGCACTGGATGTATGATGTGGGCTATGCTAATACTACAACAAGAACAATTTCCCATCGTAAGGGATCCTGGGATGCAGATGGTAGCAGTGGAGGAAATAACTTTAAGTATTTCTATGCCTTAGCATCCACTGTGGATTGTAAATATTTGGATACATACTATTGCTGCAGCCAGGGTTTACCAAGTTATTACTGCCACGACATTTTACCCAGCGATAAGACCCACATAGGCACCCCCCGTTTCTTCAGATTTACCTATCGAGTGAGTTCCTATGTTGATTATTACAAGATGTTCCAGTACAAGAAGGTGGAAAATCTGGAGAGCAGCACACCTATCACAGCCTCCGGTTCTATTTCCAATGTACAGGAATGGGTACTGTATCGGGAAAAATAAGAATTGAAGCATTTGATGCGCGGCATAACAATCTAAAGCGAAAAAGGCAGGGAGCTTCGGCTCCCTGCCTTATCTTAGTTGAACAAAGTTACCCTCCGGTTTTTGGCGATGTCATACAGTTAGCAAAAATTCGGTGCGAAGATCCTTCGATTCGCCTGCGGCTCACTCAGGATGACATGCTTTTTTCGGCAGCCGGATATTTGGACCGTCGGGGACGCCGGTCCCTACGGGTGGATCATTGGAAGGTTTTGGAAACTTCTTTGAGCAGGCGGCGGATATGCAGGTGCTGGGGACATTCTTTTTCGCATTTTCCGCATTCGATGCAGGCATCGGCGCGGACAGGCAGCGCGGCATAGTCTTCATCCGGCTGACCTTCCTCTGTCCGTTTCTGATTCATCAGAGCGAAGATATCGGGGATGGGGATGCCTGCCGGGCAGCCATCGGTACAGTAACGGCAGGCGGTACAGGGGATTCTGTGCTGCGCCTGATAGAGGGTGCGCACCTGATCCACGATTTGGTGTTCTTTCTCGTTCAGCGGTGCAAAATCGGTCATAAAGGAAAGGTTATCCTCCATCTGCGCCATATCGCTCATACCCGATAACACCATCACAACCCCTTCAAAACCGGCAGCAAAACGGATGGCATAGCTTGCAGGGCTTGCATCCATCAATTCCAGAGCCTCCTGGGGCAGGTTCACCAGACTGCCGCCCTTTACGGGCTCCATAATCAGCACCGGCTTGCCGTGCTTACGGCAGACCTCATAGCACTTGCGGCTTTCCACATTGGGGTCTTCATAGTCGGCATAGTTAAACTGGATCTGCACGAACTCCATTTCCGGGTGGGCAGTCAGAAACCGATCCAGATATTCTGCGCTGTCATGGAAGGAGAAACCAAGATGGCGGATTTTTCCCTGTTCCTTCAGCTGCCGGGCAACGGCGTAGGCGTTGGCTTTGGCATAGTGCTCGTTGTATTTTTCACTCAGGGCGTGAATCAGATAGAAATCAAAATATTCCACGCCGCAGGCATCCAGCTGACTTTGGAAGAAGGGCAGAATTTCTTCTTCCTTTTCAAAGCAGCTGCCGGATAACTTGTTAGCCAGAATGTACTTGTCCCGGGGATAACGGGAGGTCAGGCATTGCCGGATGGCAAGCTCGCTTTTTCCCCGGATGTAGGGCCGGGCCGTATCGAAATAGTTAAAGCCCGCTGCCAGAAAAGCATCCACCATGGCCGTCGTTTGGGGAATATCCACTTCTTCTGCGGTCATAGGCAGCCGCATCATACCAAAACCGAAATTTTTCTTAATCTCAGGAAAATATGCGTTCATAAAAAGTCCTCCGTCTGAATATAGGTGGGGGATAAATGCTTGTAAACATCATAGCATAAAGCCGCCCCCAAAGCAACACGAAAGATAAATGATTGTTTATCGTGCTAACGCCCGATAAACAATCAAATGCAAAATGCATAATGCAGAATGCTAAATTATGGTATTTTCTTCGAAAATGATTTTAAATAGTCGCCTCTGGCGACACATTCATTCAGCATTTAGCATTAAGAATTCAGCATTGAATTTATGCGCGTTAGCGATATAAATTCTGATTTGCTTTACAAAAGGCCGGTGCGAAAGCACCGGCCTTGGTTTGTATGAAAATTTGAAACTTCAACGATTCAGAATTAGCCCATGTAGAAGATGTTCTGATCCTTCAGAGCGTCGATGTTCTCAGTGGTGTACCACTGACCTGCGATACCAACATCCTTAACTTCCTTGCCTTCCAGCTTAGCAATAGCCAGCTTTACGGCCTCGTAGCCGATGGCATAGGAGTCCTGAGCGACGGAGCCTACCAGCAGAGCATAGCTAGCACCGGCGTCCTTGATCCAGTCGTACTGGTTGGTACCTGCGTCGAAGCCGCAGAACAGGATTTCCTTGTATGCGTCAGCATTGTCGCAGATTTCGGGGAATACTTCATTGACAACGCCTTCGTTGGTCATGAAGATGGACTGTGCGCCCCAATCCTTCAGAGCAGTCAGGCCCAGCTTGTATTCGCCGGCATTGTTAGCCTTAACCTGAGTCTGGATGTCCAGAGTGATGCCGTCAGCAGCAGCCAGCTCTTCCATCTTAGCCTTGAAGCCACCTGCACGGTCGATACCGGTAGCGGAGGAGTCGTGCTGAATGATGCCGACCTTGTAGCCGTCAACAGCCAGACCGTTGTCCTTCAGGTATGCATAGAAGTTGGTGGCAACAACGCCTGCAGCGGCGAAGTTATCGGTAGCAACGCTGCCGATGGTGGGGTCCTTGCCCTCGGTGATGTCAGCGCCGCCTTCGAACAGACCGGAGTCGAACTCAACAACAGGCAGACCCTTGTCGTAAGCAGATACCAGCTCGTCGGCAAAGCCCAGGCCGATAGTAGCCAGAACGATAGCCTTAACATCCTCGTTATTCAGAGCAGCGGTAACCATTTCGCGCTGGGAGGGAACATACTCTTCGCTTTCCAGAGTGGGACCGCGGAAAGTAACTTCGTAGCCAGCTTCTGCGCCAGCAGCCTCTGCGCCGGCCTTAACAGCCTGCCAGAATGCGTGAGTTTCGCCCTTGGCGACCACTGCGATAGTGCCCTTACCGGCAGCTTCGTTGCCGCCCTCATTGTTGCCGCCTTCGGGAGCAACATCATTGTTGCCGCAAGCGACCAGGCCCAGAACCATAATCATTGCCAGAGCTAATGCGATCAGTTTTTTCATTTTGGTTTCCTCCTAAAATGTTTTTATATAAAACCTTTCGGTTTTATTACGAAATAAAAGTATCTTTTCTTGTCCCCCTCGTTTTGAGGGGGATGTCATTTGGCTTTGCCAAATGACAGGGGGAGTTCACTCCTTAAGATAGTATACTCCCTCCGTCACGGCTTACGCCGTGCCACCTCCCTCATAACGAGGGAGGCAAGGCTTCTATCGATAGTGCTTTATAATAATGTCACGAATCGGGTTAAGCTTGTGTTTGCTTTTCGGCCTGCTTCAAGGCCTTCTTGTCGATCTTGACCTTGGCAGCGGACTTCTTCTTCAGAACATCCAGCAAGACTGCGCCAACCACGATCACGCCGGTAACGGCATAGGTGATGTTAGTAGCAGAAACTGCGCTGCCGCCGCTCATTGCCAGGTTCAGACCCTGACGGATGATCACCAGGATCATAGAGCCCAGGATGGTACCCAGAATGGAGGCAGAACCGCCGGTGGTGGATGTGCCGCCGATATAGACACCGGCGATGGCATCCAGCTCCATACCGTTGCCGCTGGCAATGGTCAGGGAGGGGTTAGCGGCTACATAGAACAAAGCAGCCAGGGAAGCAAAGAAGCCGCCGATGATATAAGCGATGATCTTATACTTATCGGTGTTGATACCGGAAAGGCGTGCAGCCTCTTCGTTGGAGCCGATGGCCAGGATATAGCGGCCGACCTTGGTCTTATACATCACAACCATACAAATCAGGGTCAGAGCCAGCACCCATACCAGGCCGATGGGGAAGCCGTTGAGGTTGGTGAATATCTTTTGGAACCAGCCGGTGGTGGGGTACTTCACAGCAGAGGAAGTCTCACGAACCGCCTCAGAAATCACAGCTGTCAGACCCCGGGATACCAGCATCGTGCCCAAAGTTGCGATAAAGGGCGCAATTTTGCACTTGGCAACCAGCAGACCGTTAATCAAACCGAACACAAGACCGCTGGCCAGGATCACAGGGATGGTCAGCCACAGAGTTCCGTCTTCTACCTTAACGCCGGTCTTACACAGCGCACCGGCCAAAACTGCCGAGCCAATACAAACCGTACCGATAGACAGGTCGATGCCGCCGGTGGCGATTACAAAGGTTACACCCAGAGCCAGGATGGCATAGGGAACCAGGGATTTTGCCATTGTCAGCAAGGTGCTCTTGCTGGCAAAGCTGGGGTTAATCAGATAAAATACCAAAAACAGTACAACAGCGGCCAGAATAATGACCATATTCTGCATACCGCCGGACAGCAGACCTTTTTTGCCTGCCTTGGAATTTTTCAAGGTGCTCATATCAATTCTCCTCTCGCATCGTAGCAAGTTGCATAATGTTTTCCTGGCTGGCTTCTGCGATGTCCAGCTCGCCGGTCTTGCGGCCTTCACACATCACGATGATCCGGTCGCTCATACGCAGAACCTCGGGCAATTCCGAAGAGATCATAATAATGGACTTACCCTGCTCCACCAGATCCTCCATCAGACGGTAGATCTCACTCTTGGCACCCACATCGATGCCTCGGGTGGGCTCGTCGAAAATGAAGATATCAGAGTTTTTCATCAGCCAGCGGGCGATGATAACCTTCTGCTGGTTACCGCCGGAAAGGTTTTTCAGCAGCTGCTCCATAGAGGGGGTCTTGGTGCGCAGCTTGGCGTTGGTTTCCTCGGAAACCTTACGCATTTTGCCGTCACGGATAATGCCGGCTGTTACAAAATTATCAATGGAGGCAATACCGGAATTATCTGTTACGGATTTATCCAGCATCAGGCCGAAACGCTTACGGTCCTCACTGAGGTAGCAGATGCCCTTCTTAACAGCCTGGGAAGGTGTTTTGATCTTCACCTTCTTGCCGTGCAGCCAGATTTCACCGGTCTGCTTGGGATCGGCGGCGTACAGTGCACGGACAACCTCCGTACGGCCTGCGCCCATCAAGCCTGCAAAGCCCAGAATCTCGCCCTTGCGCAGATTGAAGCTGACATCCTTGACTTCCTTGCCTGCGTTGAGGTGCTTGACCTCCAGAATCACCGGAGCATCCGCAGGGCAGTTGCTCTTTGCTTTCTGCTCGCCCATGATCACACGGCCGACCATCATTTTTACGATATCGTCCTTCGTCACATCGGCGGTGTTGACAGTTCCCACATACTCGCCGTCACGCATAACCGTAACACGATCGGAGATACGGGTGATTTCGTCCATGCGGTGGGATATGTAGATCATGCCAATGCCTTTGGCCTTCATATCCCGCATAATCTTGAACAGCTCTTCCACTTCCGGAAGGGTCAGCGCAGCGGTGGGTTCGTCCAGAACCAGCAGCTTACAGTCACGGGAAACTGCCTTAGCAATTTCAACCATCTGCTGTTTGCCGACGGTAAGGTTACCCAGCTTAATGGAAGGATCGATATCCACGCCCATTTTCATAAACTGCTCTCTGGCAGCCCGTTCCATAGCCTTATCGTTGATCAAACCGCCCAGCATTTTTTCCTGACCGATAAACATATTCTGCGCTACCGTCAGGTCGTTCATCATATTCAGCTCCTGGTGGATTACGCTGATGCCTGCATCCTGGGATTGACCGATATGATCAAAATGAACTTCCTCGCCAAAGTATCGGACTGAACCGCCGTCACGCTTATGGATGCCGCAGAGCACCTTGATCAGCGTGGACTTGCCGGCGCCGTTTTCGCCCATAAGGGCGTGGACCTCACCGGCTCGGAGTTCAAAATTGACTCCGTTCAGGGCATGCACACCGGAGAAAAATTTCTGGATGCCTTGCATTTCCAAAATTGTTTCGCCCATTCCATCATCACCTTTCGTGTTTTTAGAAATCAAAAGAGGGCCTCAAAAGGCTCTCTGTGTTTGTCTCGGAATATGGGAGGAACCGCCAGCAGACATCCGCTTGACCGTCCTGCCCGCCGTAGGAAGAATATGCCAAATTGCACAATTTTTTGTCATATCCGCCCCGGTGGTATATACAGTATAATCAATAACGCCAAAAAAAGCAAGTATTTTTTTGTGAATTTTGTGTTGACAGCATAAAAGCTTTCCTATATTCTTATAATGTACGCAGCACAAAAACATATGGGAGTTCAGCTATGGATTTTTTGATTTCTACATTACAAAATGCGCTGCCTGTGTTCCTGGCGTTGGGTCTGGGAATGCTCTGCCGCAGTCTGAAATTCCTCACCCGGGACGGAATCGACGCGCTGAAAAAGGTGGTTTTGAACATCACACTTCCGGCCGTGCTTTTAGGGGCATTTGCCACAACAGAATATTCTTTGGCTACGGCGATGCTGCCGGTGAGTATGTTCGCCGTGTGCTGTCTTGGTCTTGGGGTTGGGTTTATTCTGGTGAAGCTGTTTCGAGGGAAAAGCCGTCTTGCGCCCTTTGTAGCATCGGGATTTGAAGCTGGTATGCTGGGCTATGCCCTGTTTGCCCTGCTGTTCCCGGAGGAAAATATTTCCAGCTTTGCCATCATCGACCTGGGGCAGACGCTGTTTGTCTTTACATTATATAAAATACTGTTGTCTGGGCAGAAAAGTATCAAAGCCATTTTTGCCGATATGGTCAAAACGCCTATTTTGTGGGCAGTGTTTGCAGGTGTGATTCTGGGTGTAACCGGGCTTTACGGAAAAATGGGAGATTTTCAGAGTGTGTTTACCGGCATTACGGACTTTGTTTCCGCCCCAACCGCTATGATTATTCTGTTGGCAGTGGGCTACGACTTGGTTCCCCGGGAGATCCCCTGGAAGAAAGTGGCAGGCTTGATTGCCCTGCGGATTGCCGCTATGGCTGTCTGCCTGGGAGCATTGCTGGCTTTGAACCGGTGGGTTTTGGGCGGTATGCTTTTTTCCGGCGCAGCCGTTCTGATGTGCATTCTGCCGCCGCCCTATGTAATCCCCGTATTTGCCGACGAACCGGGCGAACGGGTTCAGATATCCTCCGGACTATCCGCTTTGACACTGCTGACGATGGTCCTGTTTGGGGTATACAGTATCATAATCAATTTGCAAATTTCGTAGAAACAGGTGCATAGCTATGATAAACGCAGTAATTTTAGATGGGGTCACCTTAGGCGAGGATATTTCCTTCGCCCCCTTGCAGGCGCAGGCTGATCTTACCGTATATCCAGCAACCGAACCGAATCAAATAGCCTCCCGAATCCGGGAGGCTGATGTTGTGATTGTCAATAAAATCAAGCTCAACGAAGGCAACCTTGCAGACGCCCCAAAGCTAAAGCTGATCTGCGTGGCGGCAACGGGATATGATAATATTGATATCGCCTATTGCAGGCAGAGGGGTATTGCTGTTTGCAACGTGCTGGGTTACTCCACCGACAGCGTGGCTCAGCTGACGGTGGCTATGGTGCTGGAACTGATGCTCCATCTTTCTCAAATGAGCGGCTATGTCCGCAGCGGCGAATACACCGCATCCGGTGTGGCAAATAAGCTGACTCCTGCCTTCCACGAGCTGGCAGGCAAAACCTGGGGCATCCTGGGAGCAGGCAATATCGGCAAAAAAGTCGCCTGTATTGCGCAGGCTTTCGGCTGCCGGGTAATTGTCTGCCGACGCAGCACCGACCCGGATTATCCCACGGTGGATGCCGACACCCTTTGCCGGGAATCGGATATTATCTCTGTACACACCCCTCTGACGGAGGAAACAAGAGGTCTGCTTTCCAAAGAACGCATTTGCGCTATGAAACCGGGTGTGATTTTGGTCAATGTTGCCCGGGGTGCAGTGGCGGACGAAGGGGCATTGGCTGATGCCGTCCGCAGCGGTCATATCGGCGGTCTGGGCATTGATGTATATTCCGTAGAACCCTTGCCGGAAGAGCATCCGCTGTATGCGGTCCGCAGCCTGCCCAATGTGTGCTTCACGCCCCATATGGCCTGGGGGGCAGTGGAAGCCCGTCAGCGGTGCATCGACGAAATGGCGGAAAACATCCGCTCATTTTGCGCCGGGGATATTCGCTGCCGGGTCGACTTGCCTTGATTTTATTCTTTATTATTTATTATTTAAAAATCGACAATTGTACAGTTATCGAAAAGAATAAAGAATAAATAATAAACAAGAAATAAGAAATGTTTTTTAAGCAGACCTGCTGGGGCGGAAGCCGTCAGCAGGTCTGCGCATACTTTTTTATTGAAAACAGTAGCTTTTTCCTTTCCTTTCCGCTATAATAGCTGCATATTACATAAAGAACGGAGGGATTCTTCTATGAAGAAGATGAAGCTCAATTATTTCCGCACCATTCTGGTCGGCTTTGCCTTTTTTCTGATCAGCGCCTTCTGGCAGGGCTATGATACGCTGCCTATTACGCTGACCAATAAATTCGGTATGTCCCATACCCTTTCCGGCTTTATTATGACGCTGGATAATATCCTTGCTCTGGTTCTGCTGCCTTTGTTTGGCGCAATTTCCGATAGATGCAAGGCAAAAATGGGTCGCCGGAAGCCTTTTATTCTGATCGGCACGATTTTGGCAGTCTGCACATTGTTCACTCTGACTTTGGTGGACAATGCCCAGCTTGGCAGAATTTCCGAGGTATCCGATATTGATAATCCTGCCGCTCTGACCACGATTTACGAGGCAAAGAAGGATACCAAACTTATCAACCCCAACGCCAAATTCGGCGAAGACGGCAGCTATAAGCTTTCCGACCTGTATACCTTGGAGGAATTTACGCAAATTAAGAGCGAGATTCCCAACGAGGAAAAACCGGGCAAGATGAAGACCAACGAAGAATATGTGAATTTCGTTGTGCCTGCCCGTCAGTCCTACATCAGCGACATCACTTCCCAAGATCCCAGTATGATGATCCTGTTTATGGCGGTTCTGCTGATGGTGCTGGTATCTATGTCCATATTCCGCTCTCCTGCGGTGGCGCTGATGCCCGATGTAACCGTCAAGCCTTTGCGCAGCAAGGCCAATGCCGTCATCAATCTGATGGGCACTGCCGGCGGCATTTTGGTGCTGCTGACGGGTATGGTCATCGGCACCGGCAAGCCTTACAATCAGCTGATGAGCTACACCCCCTACTTCGGCGTGCTGATCGGCATTATGCTGCTGGCACTGCTGATCTTTATGTTCACCGTCAAAGAGCCCAAATGGGCTGCCCAGATGGAAGCAAAGTCCCTGGAGCTGGGTCTTGAAGAGGAAGAAGAGGATAAGTCCGCCGGGGATCGGAAGCTTTCCAAATCGGAAAAATGGAGCCTGGTGCTGATTATCCTTTCCGTCTTCCTGTGGTACTTCGGCTACAATGCCGTCACCTCCAAATACTCTGTCTACGCCAGCAACATCCTGGCTATGGACTACAATAAAACGCTGCTGATCGCCCAGGGCGCAGCCATTGCGGCATACCTGCCTGCAGGCATCGTGGCCTCCAAGATCGGCCGCAGAAAGACCATTCTGGCAGGCGTTGTGCTGCTGACTGCTGCATTCGGTCTGGCTGCTTTTATGAATTCCGGCTCTTCCGTGCTGGTGATGAATATTCTGTTCGCCACCGCCGGTATCGGCTGGGCTACCATCAACGTCAATTCCTTCCCTATGGTTGTGGAGATGTGCACCGGCAGCAATGTGGGCAAGTACACCGGCTACTACTACACCGGCTCTATGGCTGCCCAGGCGCTGACGCCTACCATCTGCGGCAAGCTGATGGACGCCACCGGCTCTATGCGCATTTTGTTCCCCTATGCCGCAATTTTTGTGGCGCTGGCATTTGTTTCTATGTTCTTCGTCAAGCACGGCAATGCCAAAGTAGAAAGCAAAAAGGGCTTGGAAGCATTGGTTGTTGAGGACTGATTATGAAGGTCGTAATGATTATTGCCATTGTTTTGGCAGTTCTTTTGGTTTTGGCAATTGCCTGTATTATTGGATTTTTTCTGCTGCTGGCGATCTTCTGGATCTTCGCCGTAAAGGGCCGGAAAAATCAGCCGGGAATGGAAAAGCTGAACGGGCACCATTATGCCCACCGGGGTCTGCACGGGCAGGGAAAACCGGAAAACTCTATGGCAGCTTTTGCCGCTGCGCTGAATAAGGGCTACGGCATCGAACTGGATGTCCACCTGACCAAAGACGGTCAGCTGGCGGTGATCCACGACCACGAATTAGACCGCTGTACCGGCTGTTCCGGCAAAGTTGAGGATATGACCCTTGCCCAATTGCAGCAATGCCGCCTGGAAGGCACACAGGAGATCATCCCCACCCTTTCCCAGGTTTTGCAGCTGTTTGACGGCAAAGCGCCGCTGATTATTGAGCTGAAAGCCGACGGGGAGAATCACGCCCAGCTTACCGACCGGGTAATGGAAGAAATGAAGAACTATTCCGGCGTGTACTGCATCGAATCCTTCGACCCCCGTTGCCTGAAGCAGCTGAAAAAGAACTACCCCCAGGTCATCCGGGGGCAGCTCTCCGACAATTATATGAAGTCAAAGCCCAAATTCCCCTGGTATCTGCGGCTTGTGATGACCTATTTGCTGGGTAACTTTATGTTCCGGCCGGACTTTATTGCTTATAAATTTGCCGACCGGAAAAATCTCAGCATTTTCCTTGCCCGAAAGCTTTGGAAAATGCCCGGCGTCGCCTGGACAATCCAAACCCCTGAGGAATTGGAAACAGCGGCATCTGAAGGCTGGATCCCCATTTTCGAAGGCTTTGAACCGTAATACAGCCCCTTGCCTCCCTCGTTATGAGGGAGGTGGCAAATTGCCGACCTTAGGCAATTTGACTGAGGGAGTTGATTAGATAAAGGTATTAAACTCCCCCTGTCATTTGGCAAACGCCAAATGACATCCCCCTCAAAACGAGGGGGACGAGATTCCCCCTGTCATTTGGCAAAGCCAAATGACATCCCCCTCAGAACGAGGGGGACGAGATTATGTTTGCAAAAAAGGAGTGCATTTATGAACCGTTATTTGGACATTCATCCGGAGGTTGCCGCTGCCCTGGCAGCAGGCAAGCCCGTTGTTGCCTTGGAATCCACCATCATTTCTCACGGTATGCCCTATCCTCAGAATGTGGAAACGGCGCTGAATGTGGAGCGGATCGTACGGGAAAACGGCGCAGTTCCTGCAACCATTGCAGTCATCGGCGGCAGACTGAAGGCCGGTCTTACCCCGGAGGAAATTGAATATTTCGGCAAAAAGGGTCAGGCCATTGCCAAGGCATCCCGTCGGGATCTGGCGGTGCTGTGCGCCCGGGGCGAGGACGGCGCAACCACCGTGACCACCACCATGATCATCGCCCATATGGCAGGCATCAAAATTTTCGCCACCGGCGGCATCGGCGGTGTCCACCGGGGTGCAGAGGCTACTATGGATATCTCCGCTGACCTGGAAGAGCTGGGTCAGACCCCGGTTATGGTTGTCTGTGCCGGTGCAAAATCCATTTTGGATTTGGGACTGACGCTGGAATACCTGGAAACCAAGGGTGTTCCGGTCATCGGCTACGGCACAGAAGAACTGCCTGCTTTCTATACACGGTCTTCCGGCTTCCGGGTGGACTACCGGATGGATACCCCGGAGGAACTGGCAAAGGCATTTAAGACCCAAAATGATCTGGGCTTCCCCGGCGGTATGCTGGTGACAAACCCCATCCCCGAAGAATACGCAATGCCTTTGGATACCATCAACGCCGCCATTGAACAGGCGCTGAAAGAATGCACCGAAAAGGGCATCCACGGCAAGGAAACCACGCCCTTCCTGCTGGCAAGAGTCTCGGAGCTCACCGGCGGAGATTCCCTTTCCTCCAACATCCGGCTGGTCTATAACAATGCTATGGTGGCAGCAAAAACCGCCGCCGCATATAGCCAATTGACAATTATATAAAAAATCGGCTCTGTGGTTTTCACAGAGCCGATTTTGTTATTTGCTTATCTTTGCCAGCTTGCGTTCTTCCTTGGTTTTGCAGAACTTCTCCAACTGGGGAACAAACAGCAGGCAGATCAGCGCCGCGGTAAAGCCGCCGTTATACAGGCAGAAACCGCCGTGGAGATCGGGCACTGCGGTCACCAGCAGATAGTGCAGTCCGCCAGCCAGAACGCCCATACCAAAGCCGTATTTACCGGTGATGGGGCTCATACCGTTGGCGTAGCACAGACCGATCATAATGGACTGGTTGCCGATGGTCAGAGCAAAATCGCCCTCGCCCTGATACAGCCAGCCAAACAAAGCAGAAGTCAGCACATAGCCTACCATAATGGGCCAAACATTGCCGGGATGGGAGCCGGAATTGCAGGTTGCCAGCATACAGAAGACGATGCCGAAGGTCATACCGGTGGCAGGACCGCCGGTGAGGTTAAAGTACAGCAGCAGGAACAGACCGAACACACCGGCGTTCATCAGGAAAGGCGCATTGCCGTACTTACTTGTGAAGCTGACGCCGTGACCGGAATCCTTCAGAAGCTGCCAGTAATCCTTGGGCTTGCAGCCCATCAGCAGGGCAAACACAATGCACAGCCCGAATACCACACCGCAGAAAATATTGATGATCGTCCAGGAGGCAGTTTCCGGGGCAGCCAAGGTGGACAATTGACCCAGATCGCCAATCTTCCAGCCCAGAACCACATTGTAAAGCACAGTCCGCAGGAAAAATGCGGTAAAGCCAATGGGAACGGCGGCGGAATAATGGTCGTAGCCCTTGTGGATATTGGGTGCGTGAGCCAGTCCTGCAGGCAGGAAGAAGCCGATGACCAGACCCACAAACAGGGCAATTCCCAAGCCCATCCAGTTAAAGCCGATATACTCTGTGCCGGGGTAGCGCAGCAGCAGATCGGAGATCAGCGGCGCAATGCCGGTGGAGTACATCATAGCGTTGCTCAATGCGCCCAGCTTTTCCTTTTTCACCAGGCAGTACAGGCAAACGCCCAGAATGGTGGGAACCATATTCAGCGGATTGATGCCCCAAGAGCCGAAGCCGATGGTGAGCAGCACACCCAAGGTGGTTACATTATTAGGCTTTGCACCGGGCAGGCTGCACAGGATGGTGCAGAACAGTCCTACCAGACCCATATTCAAAAATGTTGCGGCAAAACCGCCCAATTCAAAATAGTTGGTGGATATCTTACAAGTGCCGGTGATGATCTTACCAAAGCCGGTAAGCATCTGCGCCCGGTCGGGCATACAGACGGCAGCAATCAAAAAGCACCAACTGATAAACAGGAAAAACACTTTTAAAAAGCTGCTTTCCTGCATATTTCTTAACTTTTTCACAAAAAACGCTCCCTACGGATGTAGGGGCGGATATTATCCGCCCGTGGGCGGCAGATTGCCGCCCCTACAAATTCTATTGCAGCTTCTTTAAAATCTTCAGATTTTCTCAGCGGCTTCGATGACGTGCTTCATGAGAACCGTGGTGGTAACAGCGCCGACACCGCCGGGAACGGGCGTAATGGCCTCAACGATGGGCTCAATTTCCTCGTAAACAGCGTCGCCGGACATACCGCCCTTGCCCTTGGAGGTGATCTTCTCGGGGTTCCAGTTCATGGAAACGTCGATGACGATCTGACCGGGGCGGACGTAGTCCTTAGTCAGGCTGCCCAGAACACCGGCAGCGGAAATGATGATATCAGCCTCACGGCAGACAGCGGCGGTATCCACAGTCTTGGTGTGGCAGACGGTAACGGTGGCGTTCTTGCCGATGAGCATCATGGCGGCAGGCTTGCCAACAACCAGGCTTCTGCCGATGACAACGGCACTCTTGCCCTTGCAGTCGATGCCGTAGTGATCCAGAATTTCCATACAAGCAGAGGGAGTGCAGGGTGCGTAGCCCAGATCGTCACGACCCTGGTACACGCCGGCGCTGCTGAGGTCAGTCAGGCAGTCCATATCCTTCTTGGGATCCAGACGGTTGCAGATCTCTCTCTGATAGGGGCGCAGATGGGCAGGGAAAGGCTGGAACATCAGAACACCGTGAACGGTGTTGTCGGCGTTGACCTGGTCAACAGTTGCCAGCACATCCTCACGGGATGCATCCTCGGGCAGCTCGAATACCTTCACATCGATGCCAACGGTTTCACCCTTCTTGATAGCGCCCTTCTCGTAGGACAGGTCGTCGGGTCTTGCGCCTACGCGGATAATGCCCAGGCAGGGGGCAATGCCCTTTTCACGCAGAGCATTGCTGCGCTCCAGCAGATTGGCGACCAATGCTTCGTTTACTTCTTTACCTAAAAGCTGTTTTGCCATTGTAATTTCCTCCTAAATGATTATACGCCAAAGCCGGCTTTGACGGTGTTGAAGATCTCGTCGGCCATTGCGCCGTAGGTGGCCAGCATACCCAGAGCCTTTGCGTTCATTTCCTCTGCCACTTCCCGGTTTTTCAGGGTCTTGGTGTTGATGAACACATTCAAAGAAGCGGCCTGCAGAGCAGCCTTGCAGCAAACAGCGCCGCAGCCTGCATCGGAAACAGCCAGACGGCTGCCCTTATCGGCAAATACCTTGATGTACTCAATAGCCTGGCAGCACAGCTCCATAATCTTCATGGGAGTGGAGCAGGCGATAATGGTAGCCTCTTCCATCACAGCGTCCCGGTTGGGATCGTCCTTGGGAATGCCATAAGCTTTTGCCAGGGGCAGGAAGTTCACTTCGTCAGCTTCCACCTGATCCAGCAGTTCCTTCTGCAAAGCATCGCACTTTGCCTTCAGCTCAATAATTTCAGCCTCGACCTCGGCGTACTTCTTCTTGCCAACGGTCAGAGAGCCGACCATATTGCCCAGAGCAGTGCCGATGGCACCAACCAGAGCAGCAGCACCGCCGCCGCCGGGAGCGGGAGCATCAGATGCCAGAACTTCCACAAACTTGCGGCAGGATTCCATTGTCATATCCATAGTAAAATTTTCCTTTCATTTCACTGCAGGGCGGGGGCTTGCCCCATTGTCACAAGACAGGCAGCATTCTGTTTTTCTGAAATATTTATTCATTATTCATTATTCTTTATTATTTATTATTTAAAAATCGACAACTGCGCAGTATACAAAAAGAATAAAGAATAAATAAGAAATAATAAATAATAAATATTTTTGCGTGCTGCGTAGCATTGGAGCACGCCCTCGCCCTACATAATTATCTTGGGGCAAAAGCACAGGCGGTTTCCCGCCTGTGCTTTTGTAAATCAATTAGAACAGGCCAGATACCTTGCCGGTTTCGGTGTCAACGTCAACGCGGCGGTATGCGGGGTCAGCGGCAGTACCGGGCATCATGGAGATAGTACCGGCCATGGGGCACAGGAACTTAGCTCCGCCGTACTCCAGAATGTCACGGACAGTCAGCTTCCAGCCGGTGGGAACGCCCTTCTTAGTGGGGTCGTCGGACAGGGACAGGTGAGTCTTAACCATCATGGTGCAGTAGTCAGCGTACTTGGGATCGGACTCGAAACGCTCGGCCTTCTCCACAGCCAGGGGCTGCCAGATAACGCCGTCAGCGCCGTAAACTTCCTTAGCAATCAGCTCAACGCGCTGACGCAGGGGCATATCCAGGTCGTACAGGAACTTAACTTCGTTCTTGCTTTCACAAGCCTCAACAACAACCTGAGCCAGCTCAGCAGCGCCTTCGCCGCCGTAACGCCAGTGGTTAGACTCAGCGCAACGGATGCCGCGGTCAGCACACAGCTTCTTCAGCAGAGCAACTTCTGCGTCGGTATCGGTGTAGAAACGGTTGATGCAGACAACGGGCTGGATGCCGGACTTCTTGATGGTGTTGACGTGATGGAACAGGTTGCAGGTACCTG
>JAZRLK010000089.1:0-26468 GCA_045646805.1 Faecousia sp. | reverse complement strand
CCTGCGTTTCGTACTGGTTGACCTTACAGCCAAGGGTAAAAAATCCAAAAATCATAGTTAAAACCACCAAAAACATTAGCTTGACTTTGGTAAAATCGTCAAGTTCGTCTATTGAAAATCCAGTATTTTTTGCTATAATATCATTACTTAAAAACTTCGTACCTTATTATAATCGATAAATCCCGATTTGTACAGCATGGAGGGGACAAAATGCGTGAATTTGATATTGTCCTGAACTCCCTGCGGCAGGTTCAGGCCTTTGTATCGCTGGCGATGGTTCAGCCTTTTGATGTTCTGGTGGGCAACGAAAGGCAGCGTATCAACGGCAAGGATCTGATGGGGATGTTCAGCTTGGATTATACTGCGCCGGTTCGGGTGCAGGTAATATGCTCTGCCGAAGAATTTAAAGCCTTTCGGTTTTCTGCCATGCAGCTTACCGCATAATCTGCGGTTTATGCTCCGCCCCGGGAATACTCGGGGCGGTTTCTTTTTGATAAAAATTTGCCCAACTTCCGGCAAGGAAGTTGGGCAAAAATATTAATTGCCAAATTCGGAAACGCCCCAAAGAGCTGCAATAATCTTGGGGATCTCCACATTTTCGTCGTTAAATCCGTCAAACTCCTCAGCGCCCTTGCCGTAGGCAAAAACGGGAACATCTGCGCTGGTATGATTGCTGGAGTTAAATTCCAAATTGCCATCAGCGGTAGGCCAAAGACCGCCGGTTTCGTGGTCAGCCGTAATGATCACGAAGGTGTCGGGGTTGTAGAAGGCGTATTCCATAAACAAACCGATGGCCTGATTGAACCGAACCACGCAGTCGAAGGTATCATAAAGGTTGTTGTTGTGGCAGAACTTGTCGATATGACCTTCTTCATACATCAGGAAGAACCCGTCTTTACACATATCCATCTGATACAGAACATCGCTGATCTCATCCTGGTAGGAATTGGTGGAATGCAGATTGCAGCGGATCACAGTATCATAGTTCTGCATCATTTCCACTTGACATGCCAGAATATCACTGCTGTCATCCCGATTGTTGGCGTGGGAAGAGAAGCTTGCGGGGGTGGCGCCGGTTTGCAGGTCGGTGGACATAACGGCAGTTGCCTTGCCCATAGAAGCTGCCAGTTCGGTCAGGCTCTGGAGGTTATTCAGATCCTTATCCTTGCCGACATAGCCGTTGATGGTCTTGTAACCGGTGGACAGGGCAGTGCCGCCGGCAGCGCTGTCGGTGGTGCCGGTGAGGGAGTCGGTGTGAGACTGACCCTGGTAGGGGAAGTAGTAGCCGTAGAAGATATCCTCGCCATCATAGTACAAAACATCGTCAGAGGGAGTCATATCATAGTCAAACATCAAGGTCTGATTAAAGCCCATGCCATCACCGATGAGGAAAATGTAGTTGTTGGCTTTTTCGGTAATGGGCTGGGCAACCACGATCTCATTTGTGGGGATGGTGGATTTAAAGCTTTCGCCGGGGATGTAGGTTTCTACAAAATAGTAGGCAGCAGCGGCGATGATGAAGTAGTCGCCGTTCATAGCAATGTGATTACCATCTGCTTTGAAATAAAATTCCATTTTCCGGGAGTTGGAAACCAAATCGCCGGAAAGGGCGCGGTTGGTTTTGCCCACAAGAATTTCGTGATCGTATGTACCGGAGGATGCGCTGCAAATTTGCACTTCTTTGCCGGTGCGAGCTAAAATTTCCGATTGGATGTATTCTGCTGCCCGGAAATTGTAGTCCGGCTGGCTGGCATCATAGATGATGACATAATCCTCGATGGCAACGCCGTTGAGGGTAGCCTTTCCGCCGGAGCAGGCAGTAAAGCTGAAAAGCATAGCCAGAACCAGTACCAGAGCAGCAATGCGTGTTAGTTTCATAAATAATCTCCTCTTTTCTTATTGTGATTACCATAACATTATAGAACAAGCTGCGCAAAAACACAATAGCATAATTTTCGCCCATTCTAACGCAGTATTTACCGCACCAATTAAAAAACAATGGGCGGCAAGATCTGCCGCCCAAAGGATCGTTACGTTTAATGGTGATGATGACCGTGGTGATGATTGTGGGGGATGTGTTCGGTGCTGCAATGGGTATTGCAGCAGATTTCTGCGCCGGATTCCAGTTCCAATGTGGCGTGCCCGATACCAAATTCTGCCAACTCCCGGCGGACAGCTTCTTTGACAGTGTGTCCGTCTGCATCGGTGACGATGTGCATCGTGGCGCAGTGACGGAAGCCGTCAATGCTGCGGATGTGAATGTGATGGACATCCTGTACGCCTTCAATTTCTGAAATATGGCTGCGAATTTCCTCGATATCCAAACCTTCCGGGAGCTTTTCGAGAAAAAGATACAAAACCTCCTTCAGATTTTTGGCGGCGTGGAAGAAAATAAACAGGGCAACGCCTATGGACATTAGCGGATCCAGCAGCGAAATATCTGTAAACCGCATGACTACAGCGCCAATGAGCACCACGATCCAGCCCAAAACATCCTCCAGCATATGCAGATTGACGGCCTTTTGATTGAGGGAGTCCCCGTTTCGGGTCAGCCGGGCCGCAGCCAGATTCATAGCTGCGCCGATAATTGCGAAAAGAATCATCCCATCGTAGTGAATGGGCACAGGATTGCCAATGCGCTCTACGGCGTTGGCGATGACCAAAACAGAACCGACCAATAAAATCACCGTGGTGATTACACTGCCTACAGCGGAATAGCGAACATAGCCGTAGGTGTAGATATTGTCCGGCTGCTTTTTGCTTTTCTTTTCCAAAAACCAGGATGCGCCGATGCTGACGGCATCGCCGATATCGTGAACGGCATCGGAGATAATGGCAACGCTGCCGGTGAGTGCACCGCCGATCATTTCAATGACGGCAAAGACCAGATTCAAAAGAAATGCGATGAAAATATTCTTTTCTGTTCTCATCGCGCTGCCTCCTTGTGACGAAGGTGCTCCATTGTAACAGAGAAAATCTGACCGATGTGGTCATCATCGAGAGCGTAGTATACTTCTTTCCCGCAGCGTCTGCACCGGACAATGCCGACGTTTTTCATCTTACTTAGCTGGTGAGAAACTGAAGATTTGCTCATAGATAGAATATTGGCGATATCGCAAACGCACAGCTCCTGCTGCATAAGGGCGCAGATGATTTTGCACCGGGTTGGATCAGCAAGGATTTTGTAAAAATCTGCCAATCGAGAAATATCACTTTGCTGAGGCATTTGGGATATTGCTTTGTCTACCAGATCCTGATGTACTGCGTTGCAGTCGCAAATAAATTCGTTTTTCGGCATAAGAACCTCCAATAGTTGAATGTGTATTCAACTGCATTATAATAAATTACCGGCTCAATTGTCAAGGACTTATATAAGATGTCTTTCTGCTATACTATTCCCAACGATCAAAAAAAGTTAATAGAGGCGTGATGAATCCCTTCCCGCAGAATAAGCCTTCTCCTCAAGGAGAAGGTGGCAGCCCATAGGGCTGACGGATGAGGTGTTGCAATGGTTCGTTCCCCGTTGGATTAGCCCGTATTTTGGTGCCGGTGTCCGTTTGCGGTGCCCGATAAAATCTTCGGGCTTACGCTTTTCCTCGATTTTATCGACCGCAGCACAACTAAGCACCCCTGCTGTATCTGCCACCGGCAGCGCAGGGGTGCTTAGGCCAGACTCTCACCTGCGGGTCGAGTCCGACCGGCATAAAAAATATGGGACACCCCGGATGGGGTATCCCATATTTTGGTGCCGGTGGCCGGACTCGAACCGGCACGCTGTCGCCAGCGGTGGATTTTGAGTCCACTACGTCTACCAATTCCATCACACCGGCAAGTGTGGCGTTTGGATTACTGGAGTATTATACACCATACTTTCCAAAATAGCAAGGGGAATTTTAAAGAATTTTTTTAGAAGCAAAAGTACAGGCGGTAACGGAAATATTTATGATCAAACGCCAGCAAATTGGTCCTCTAAATTAGAATTTATATTATTAACACCTTATCTTGCCCCCCCCGCACTTGTGAGGGGGGGATGCCCGTAAGGGCAGGGGGGAGAAAATGTTACAAGAACAACTTCCCCTGTCAATTTGCAAATACATTCGCAAATTGACATCCCCCTCATAAATGAGGGGGACAAGATAAGGAGTGGTGATATAAACAATCATTTTGCACCGGTGATGGTAGCCGAGCCGATGACCAGATCACCGTCGTAGAGCACAATGGCTTGACCGGGGGTAACTGCCCGCTGGGGCTGCTGAAATTCCACCCGAATCTTGCCGTCATCTTCCGGATAAACGGTAGCAGGCTGAGGCAGATGCCGGGATCGGGCTTTGGCAGTGACGGACAGGGGAGAGGTCAGCTGATCAAAGGGAATGAAATTGCTCCCTTCGGCATATACCGTGGCGGCAAACAGCTTATTCTCCGGTCCTACGGTGACAGTGTTGGCAGCCATATCCTTACCGCATACATAAACCGGCGCGCCCATAGCCAGCCCCAATCCTTTCCGCTGACCTAAGGTGTAGCCCACAGCGCCATTGTGGCGGCCTACGGTCTTTCCACTGCAATCAAGGAAATTGCCTTGGGGGTAGATCTTGCCAGTGTAGCGTTCCATAAATGCCTTGTAGTCCCCATCGGGGATAAAGCAAATATCCTGAGAATCCTTTTTGCGGGCGTTGAGAAATCCTTGACTTTCCGCAACGGCACGCACCTGATCTTTTGTCATATCTCCCAGAGGGAATATGGCGTGGGAGAGCTGATGCTGGGTCAGCCCGGCTAAAAAGTAGGATTGATCCTTTGCTTTGTCCGGTGCGGCGTATAACAGCGTTCTGCCGTTTTCCCGGATCAGCTTGGCGTAATGCCCGGTGACCACATACTGGCAACCCAATTCTAACGCCCGGTCTAAAAACCAGTCAAATTTCAGCCGCCGGTTGCAAAGATAGCAGGGGTTGGGGGTCAGTCCATCCTCGTAAGCCCAGATGAAGGGTTCTACCACATCCCGACGGAATTCTGCGGAGGCGTCGAAGATATGAAAGGGGATGCCTAAATTGTCGCAAACGGCTCTGGCATCGTTGGTGCTTTCGGGCTGCGTATCCCATAAAAGCATGGTGCCGCCCTGGCAGTGAAAACCCTGCTCCAGCATAAGATAAGCAGCCGCAGAACTGTCCACACCGCCGCTCATGGCAATTAAAGCATTTTGCATTGCCTCACATCCTTTTTGATTCTGATTGGGGCTATTTTACCATAGATGCAGCAAAAATGCATTACAAAAGAGTAAATTTTTTAATTTTTTTGTAACCAATATCTTGTGCCTGCTGATTTTTGGCAAAACCATATATGGTAGAAAACGCCTGTTTAAGCCATTTTTTGACACTCGCAAAAGTTACAATCTTGTTACAAAAATTCATTTTGGGGCTTGAAAAAATAAAATCCGTCTGCTATAATGACCGAGCAATGTTATCCTCGACGAAGAATGAAAGGAGATTGGATGTACATATGAGACGTGTATTGAGCCTGGTGCTGGCTCTTGTTATGATGCTTGGCACTATGGGATTATTTGCACAGCCTGCGGCTGCCGACACCCCGGAAGAAACCGTTCCTGAGACTATGACAGTTAGTGATGATCTGATCGCTCTGTTGAAGTTTGAGGAAGGCTTCTGCCGTTATCCTGTCTGGGATTATAGCCAGTGGACCGTTGGTTACGGTACCCGCTGCCCCGATGACAAGTTGGCAGACTATCAGAGAAACGGCATCACCGATGCCCAGGCAGAGGTGCTGCTGCGCAACCATCTGACCAATACGGAGTATCTGATCAACCATTATTTGATCAAGAAGTATAATCTGACTTTGACCCAGGGGCAATTTGACGCGCTAGTCATGTTCTCCTATAATATGGGCGGCGGCTGGATTACCAGTCCCAGTCAGAAGATCCACCAGGCTGTTATTTCCGGTGCGACCGACAATACCTTTGTCGATGCCCTTTCCAGCTGGTGTAAGGCAGGCGGACAGGTTAAGACATTCCTGCTGCGCCGCCGTCTTTCTGAGGCATATATGTATCAGGAAGGGCTGTATCAGCATACGCCTCCTGATTACTACTGCTATGTTACATACAATGGCAACGGCGGCTCTATTTCCCAGAGTGCTCAGGGCTTCAATTCCAATATGCCTGCAACGCCCTCTTCTGTAGCAACCCATAGCGACTACACCTTTGCCGGCTGGTACACATCTCCCACCGGCGGTGAGAAGGTAGAAGCCTTGGAGCAGGTTCACGATACTATGGTTCTTTATGCCCATTGGCAGGAGCTGACATATGAAGAGCCGGAGCTGTTTGATGAGCCGGTGAAGATCACAGTTACCACTGACGATGTCAACCTGCGTAAAGGTCCCGGCACCAACTATGCCATTACCGGCACAGCCGATTCCGGCGATACCTTTGATATTTGGCAGGTTATGCAGGGCGGCAGCTATCTTTGGGGCTATTATAAAGCCGGCTGGATCTGCCTGCAGTATACCAACTATGACCAGGTGATTTCCGGCGAAGGCGAGCAGGAGCCGGAAGAAACCGAGCCGGAAGAAACCGAGCCGGAAGTCAGCAAACCGGAAGAAACCGAACCGGAGGAGACCGAGCCGGAAGAAACCCAGCCCGAAGCCACCGAACCGGAAACAACCGAACCGGAAGTAACTGAGCCGGAAGAAACCCAGCCCGAAGCATCTCAGCCTGCCAAGAAGGTGACCGGTGTGGTTACCAATGGCTATCTGATGGTCCGTCAGGGTCCCGGAACCGGTTATGCCACCGTCGATACCCTTGCCAGCGGCACACGGGTAGAGATTCTGGAGCAGAAGACCGGCGGTTCTATGGTATGGGGCCGAATTTCCAAGGGCTGGATCAGTATGACCTATGTGGTCCTGGATGAGGAAGATTTTGAATCCGAGCCGGATGTGGAAATCGAAAATACCGGCAAGACAGGCAAAGTTACCTGCGAGCAGCTCAATGTCCGTGACGGCGCAGGCATCACTTATAAGATCGTAGGCACTTACTATAAAAACGATTCCGTAACCATTACCGAGCAAAAAACAGTTGGCTCTACCACTTGGGGCAAGACTGCCAAGGGTTGGGTCAGTATGGAATATATCTCTCTGGGCGGAAATTCCGTCAGCCAGAACCCTGCACCTTCCCAGTTGACCGGTACGGTCAGCGGAACTGATGATCTGCGAATCCGGACAGGCCCCGGCGTAACCTATGCTGTTGCCGGCTTCCTGGCTCCCGGCACGAAGGTCACAATTCTGGAGCAGAAAACGGTAGATTCCGTAACTTGGGGCAAAATTGATAAGGGCTGGGTCAGTATGGACTATATCTCCCTGTCCGGTCAGACCGGCAACGCCGGCGGAAGTACCTCCAAGATTACAGTGAAAACCAACGGCGAACTGCGCATCCGTGCTGATGCAGGCACCACCTATGAAGTGGTAGGTCTGCTGCCTGCAGGTTCCAGAATCACCATTCTGGAGCAGAAGACCGTGGATTCCGAGGTCTGGGGCAAGACGGACAGAGGCTGGATCAGTATGGCTTATGTTACTGAGGTCGATGATTCCGAACCGGAAGATACCGGCTTCAAGCCCGGCTTCAGAACCATCACAGCAGCTTGCCTGTGTGTCCGTTCCGGCGCAGGCACCAACTATACTGTGGTTGGATATCTGTATAAGAATGCAAAGATCACGGTAACGGAAATCAAAACGGTCAATGGCGAACAGTGGGGTAAGGTCCCCAATGGCTGGATCTGCCTGACCTATACAGTATAATATCAAAAACCTCCCGGGTGGTCACACCCGGAAGGTTTTTTGGACAATGTATGCGCATAAATGATTGTTTATCTTACTATGAAAACTATCGAACCGGGTGTCATTCCGAGGGTCGTTAGACCCGTGGGAATCTCTTGGTACAATCTTACTTGTTTAGGTAAGCTTGCGATAGAAGAAACTGCCTACTATGAGATTGCCACGCCCCTGACGGGGCCCGCAATGACACAGAGGTACGATACTCTGTGCGTTAGTAAGATAAATTCTAATTTATAAGGATTATTTGTATTTGACAGCGGTGCCGTAGGCGACAACTTCCGCAGCACCCTGCATAATGGCAGAAGAGCTGTAGCGCACATTCAAGATGGCGTCTGCACCCATATCGTCAGCTTCTTCCTTCATCCGGTCAGTGGCGATCTTCCGGGCTTCTACCAGCATTTCGGTGTAGCCCTTAATTTCGCCGCCTACCAGTGTTTTAACACTGGCCATCAGATCCTTACCCATATGTTTGGACTGCACGACAGTGCCTTTTACGAGACCTAAAACCTCTATTTCCTTACCGGGGATGTAGTCAATGTTCAAAATCAGCATAGAAAAACCTCCTGTTTTGTTTTTGTCAAGGGTGGATAATTTCAGTATAATCTACTCCCGGAATAAAGTCAACTGCCTTGACTTTCCGTAAGTATCATACTATAATTTTAGAAATAATGCCGTAAGGAGGGGGATTTTTGAAAATACAGTTATCTGATCATTTTACATACGGCAAACTGATTCGTTTTTCTATGCCCTCCATCATCATGATGATTTTTACTTCTATTTACGGCGTGGTTGACGGCTTGTGCGTATCCAATTTTACAGGCAAAACGCCGTTTGCTGCGCTTAATCTGATTTGGCCCTATATTATGGCATTGGGATCGCTGGGTTTTTTAATCGGAACCGGCGGTACAGCCTTGATTTCCAAAACTTTGGGAATGGGCGACAGAAAAAAAGCCAACGAGATTTTCTCTTTGCTGACTGTTGCGGCGGTTGTATGCGGAGTGGGGCTTACTGTGCTTGCGCTGATTTTTCTGCGTCCTGTGTCCATTCTGATGGGCGCAGAGGGAGAGATGCTGGACTGCTGTATACTTTACGGCAGTATTGTTTTGCCTGCAGCTACCGCCTATATTCTTCAGTTTGCTTTTCAGAGCTTCTGTGTGGCGGCGGAAAAGGGCAATCTTTCTTTGATTATGACGGTTGCATCCGGTGTGTGCAATATCCTGCTGGATATTCTGCTGGTACCCAAATTCGGTCTTGCAGGCGCAGCAGGCGCAACGGCGTTTTCTCAGGTTTTGGGTGCAGTCATTCCCATTGTTTATTTTGTCCGTCCCAATAAAAGCCTCCTGCGGCTGGTGAAGTTTCGCTTGGACTGGAAGGCGTTGTGGCGCAGCTTTACAAATGGCTGCTCCGAGTTGGTGAGCAATCTTTCGCTGAGTATCGTTGGTATCTTGTACAATCTGCAGCTGCTCAATTATGCGCAGGGCAACGATGGCGTGGCAGCCTACGGCGTGATTATGTATGTCAATTTGATGTTCATTGCAATTTATATTGGCATTGTGATCGGCGTAGCACCTCTGTTTGGCTTTCATTACGGTGCGGATAATCGTCCGGAGCTGAAAAGCCTTTTTAAGAAAAGCCTTGTGATTATTGGAGTTACCGCCATAGCTATGACCGGACTTTCCGTGGCGGCTGCAAGACCCTTGGCCCGAATCTTTGTGAGCTACGATCCGGACCTGATGGATTTAACGACCCGTGCGCTGATACTGTATTCTATCTCTTTCTTGCTGTGCGGATTTAACATCTTCGGCAGTAATATGTTTACGGCGCTTAATAACGGCATTGTTTCTGCGGTTATTTCTTTTGTCAGAACCCTGCTTTGCCAGGTGGCTGCGGTGCTGCTGCTTCCCATATTCTGGGGCGTCGACGGAATTTGGCTGGCGATTACAGCAGCCGAACTGGCCGCATTGATCGTAACAGTTGTCTGTTTCATCATTTTCCGTAAAAAATATCATTACGCATAGCAGGCAAAAAGGGATGCCTTGACGGCAGAAGACCGGTGAATTATAATATAAACAAAGCAAAACAGGAGGATATCCTATGAAAGCATTTATGGATCAGGATTTTTTATTGCAAACAGAAACGGCAAAGCATTTGTACCATACCTATGCCAAGGATCTTCCCTTGGTGGATTACCATTGCCACTTAAATCCCCGGGAGATTTATGAGGACCGGAAGTTTGAAAATTTAGCTCAGGTCTGGCTAGGCGGCAGACAGGCCGACGGGTCTTATTTTGGTGACCATTATAAATGGCGTGTGATGCGTTCCAATGGTGTTCCCGAGGAATATATCACCGGCGATAAGCCGGATTATGAGCGGTTTTTGAAGTTTGTAGAGGCTTTGGAAATGGCCATTGGCAATCCTATGTACCATTGGTGCCATTTGGAGCTTCAGCGTTTTTTTGGCATTGAAGAGCCTCTGACCATGGAAAGTGCACCTGCTATCTGGGAAAAATGCAACCTTATGCTGCAGAATGACCCTTCTATGACAGCTCGCGGACTGATTCAGATGTCCAATGTAGCCTTTATCGGCACTACTGACGATCCTGTTGACTCGCTGGAATACCATGAAAAGCTGGCAGCAGACCCCACTGTGACATTTAAGGTCTGCCCCTCTTACCGCCCGGATAAAGCAATCAACATCCATAAAGCCGGTTGGAGCAGCTATATGACTGCCTTGGCAAACAGCGTAGGCAAGGAAAAACTGGAAACGATGGCTCAAGTGCTGGATGCTTTGACTGTGCGGCTGGAGTTCTTTGCGGCCCACGGCTGTAAAGCCAGCGATCACGGCCTGGATTACATTCCTTATGTTTCTTATACACAAGAGCAGGCAAATGCCGTCTATCAGAAAGCACTCCGGGGACAGACGCTGTCCGTAGAAGAAATTGAAGGCTATCAGACGGTGATTTTGTGCCATCTGGCAAAGGCGTACCACCGTCTGGGCATTGTGATGCAGCTGCATTATTCCTGTATGCGCAATAATAACAGCCGGATTTTTAAGCTGATGGGACCGGATACCGGCGTAGATTCCATTGCCCAAAATTCCTGCAGCGGTAATATTGTGCAGCTTTTGTCTGTGCTGGACGAAGAAGGCTGCTGTCCCAAAACAGTGCTGTATTCCCTCAATCCGGTGGATAATGCCCTGATCGGCAGTCTGATCGGCTGTTTCCAGGATGAAACCGTGCCGGGAAAGATCCAGCATGGATCCGGTTGGTGGTTCAATGACAATAAATCCGGTATGGAGGATCAAATGATTTGCCTGGCCAACCTGGGTCTTTTGGGCAATTTCATCGGTATGCTAACCGATTCCCGCTCCTTCCTGAGCTATCCCCGTCACGAGTATTTCCGCAGAATTGTTTGTAATCTTGTGGGCGATTGGGTGGAAAGCGGCCAGTACCCCAATTATGAGCCTGCTTTAAAGAAAATCATCGAGGGCATCGGCTACCGCAACGCCGTGCGCTACTTCGACCTGTAAAATTTATATCGCTAACGCTCATAAATTCAATGCTAAATGCTAAATGCTAAATGATGAATGAATGTGTCGCCAGAGGCGACTATTTAAAATCATTTTCGAAGAAAATACCTCAATTCAGCATTCAGCATTCTGCATTCTGCATTTTGCATTTGATTGTTTGTCGGGCGTTAGCACGATAAACAATCATATGCGATAAGAGATGACTATGAAAACTGTTAAGATTACCGCCATACGCAAGGCAAGCTATCCTGATCTGATGACGCTGTATGAAAATCCAATAGACCACGCCTGCGATGTGCAGGAAGGGGAAACTTGGTACAGCACCGGCGGTCAAATGCCGGAAGGCTTCTGCCCCAGCGCATGGCAAAGTATGGAATATTTTGTAAAAGAACTGTCACAGGGCGGCGGTAATTTCTATGACGGCTGGATGAAAAATCCCTATTCTGCAATGATTAGCTGCAATGACGGTTTTCGTCCTGTCAGTTTCTATATGGAAACGGTGGAAGAAGTATGAAAAAGACAGTTCTGGTGACCGGCGCATACGGCGGTATGGGTCGTGCAACGGCACAAACTCTGGCAAAGCAGGGCTATCTGGTATTTGCTTTGGACAGGCAGATTGCCCCGGCAGAGAAAAATATTGTTCCCATTGAGGCAGATGTTGCTGATGAGCAAAGTCTGCAGCAGGCCTGTTCTGCGGTTTGCGGACATACTCTGCGGTTGGATGCCATCGTGCATTTTGCCGGTGTGTATATGCTGGATTCTCTGGCGGAAATAGAACCCCGGAATTTTGAGAAAATTTTCCGAATCAATGTTTTTGGCGCGTATTTGGTAAATAAAACCTTTCTTCCTCTGCTGAAAAAAGGCAGCAGGATTTTAATGATTACCAGTGAATTGGCACCCTTGGATCCTTTGCCCTTTACCGGAATTTACGCGGTGACCAAGGCGGCACTAGATAAATATGCATATTCTCTGGCAATGGAATTGCAGTTATTGGGGATCGGCGTATCGGTGCTGCGGGCAGGTGCGGTGAATACCGGTATGCTGGGCGTGTCTACCGATGCGCTGGATCGTTTCTGTGAGAATACCCAATTGTATACCTGCAATGCGGCACGATTTAAGAAGATCGTGGACAAGGTGGAATCCCGCAATATCACACCAAAGAAGCTGGCGCATAAGGCGGTAAAAATCCTTCAAAAGAAAACCCCGGCATTTGCCTACCATATTAACCGCAACCCTCTGCTTTTGCTGCTCAATGCTTTGCCGAAAAGGCTTCAGCTGTTTGCAATCAAATTGATTCTCAAATAAATCACGCAGTATATTGCCAGATAGAGAGATAGATTGTGCAAGAAACAATTATATTAAAAAAATGGAGGCGGCTCAGCAGAATGAGCCGCCTCCTTGCTTGTTATTTGATTTTTCTGGCTTCCAGATAGTACCGTTTTTCCTGGGCGTGCCCCATAGAGAAAGTCTTGCGGGGCAATGTGCCGCCTGCGATAATTCCCTGGAAAAATGCATTTTTCTCCACCGGGGGCAGAATCAGACCGATGGTGCCGCTGACCTGGGAGAGCTGGCGTGTTGCGTCCTCGCCGTGGATGTAATCAATAATACCCTGGGCGTTGTTCATATAATCATCCAGGAAGTTCTGAACAATGCCAACAGGCAGCAAACCGTTTTCGTCGTGAACATAGATAGTACCTTCCTGCTGACCGATATGCCAATGAACCGGTGTGCCACTTTCCTTGCCGATTGCCTGTTCCATAGCGGCTAAAAGCGCATGGGGATCGGTGTTTTTCACAATGCGGTGGATGGGCTCAAAAACCTGGGCCCGGTGATGGATGTTTTCCAATTCCACCAGAGCAAAACGGGCATTGACACAGCTTTTGTCCTCTTCATAGCAGCCCTTGGCAGAAGCCAGAGAATGGTTTCCGTCACCCACGGCATACATCACAGGATTTTCTCCGTATTTGCTGGCCATAGATGCTTCGTACCGGGCAAGCTTCTTATCAAATTCGGCGGCATCCTCGCCTGCTACCAGCCAGCCGCGGATTTGACCGCCGCCTTGCATCAGCTCAAAATCGTAGAGCAGGGGAAGGGACTCTTTCTTAGCGGTGAGGGAGTCGATGAGGAATTGTTCTTCATCGTCGCACAGCAGCAGCACATGGGGTAGCTCCAGCGCAGCATCCCGGCGGATATCCATACGGGGCGGGATTCGTTCGGCAACCGTCTGTTCTGTAGCCCGGATGGCAGCCTGAGACTGGGGATGATAGTCGTACTGTTCCAAATCTACCATACCCACAACGCCGCATCGAACCACACCGTTAAGCAGCGTTCTTTCCACATAAATGTAAGAATCGGGGTACAGACGGAAAATGTTTTCCGCAAGATACTGTTCCATTGTCCGGTTGATATTGCCGATGGCATCGGCGCAGTCACCCTCCAAATCAGCCTCCGGCAGGATCAGATTTAATGCAGACGGAGCATCTGCCACAGTTTGCCGCACCTGAGCCCAGTAGTCCGGCTGGGATACAAATTGGTCGCAGGCGATGCAGGACCATGTTTCTAAAGTAACGCCCTGGGGCAGTAAAATATCAGCTTTCAAAAACGGATGCATAAACGTTCCTCCTTATATACATAAGCCTATTATAATGTCCCAGACACCGGGATGCAACCCTGAAAACGGATTTTGCCGTAAAATTGAAGAAAAATAGGATTCTGATGAAAATATAACAAAATTGTTGTTAAAAACGGTAAATTTTCTTGCAAATTGTATTGCGGCGTGATAGAATATTCCTAATTAAGATGGATAATCACACCTTTGTGTTGCTGAAAAACTATTTTGAGGAGCAGATGTATGAAAAATGTAAAGAAGCCGAGGATCGAACATTGGCATAAGATTACAATGTTACTGTTCGCCTATGATTTTTTTGCAGTCAGTTTAAGCTATTTTATGGGACTTTGGTTCCTCTTTGATTGCCGATTTTCCCAGATTCCTCAGGAACTCTTGCAAAAATATATCTGGTTTTCTGCAATCAGTGGCGTGATTTGTATTGCCATTTTTCTGGCAATGAAGCTATACAATAGTATCTGGCGTTTTGCCAGCTATACTGAGCTGATTCGAACCATTTTTGCCGTGGGCTGCCATACAGTGGTGCACAGCTTTTTGTCTTGGTTTTTGACCGATTGGATATCTGTCCCTTATGTAATCGTGGGGGCATGTTTGCATTTGCTTTTTGCGCTTGTCATCCGCTTCGCATATCGATTTGTTCTGATCTTAAAGCGCAGCACGCAGATCAGTCAGGTTTCGGCTAAGGTAAAGCGTGTTATGCTGGTAGGTGCAGGCAATGCCGGGCAGGTGATCTTGCGGGATATCAACCGGCAAAACAGTGCCAATATGCGCGTATGCTGCATTGTGGACGATAATTCCAATAAATGGGGCCGCTACATAGATGGCGTGTTGGTTGCTGGCGGCAGAGATCAGATTGTTGACCTCGCCAAGCGGTACCAGATCGATCAGATCTTCATTGCAATCCCCAGCGCTACCAACGAGCAAAAAAAAGATATTCTGAACATTTGTAAAGAAACCGGCTGTGAGATTCGAAGCCTGCCCGGTATTGAACAGCTCGTTACCGGTAAGGTCACCATGGGGGATATGAAGCAGATTGCCATAGAGGATCTGCTGGGCAGAGAGCCGATTAAGATCAATATGGATGAAATTTTCCAATTTATTACCGGAAAGACTATCCTGGTCACCGGCGGCGGCGGATCGATCGGCAGCGAGCTTTGCCGTCAGATTGCCGGTCATCATCCCAAGCTGCTGATCATCTTTGATGTTTATGAAAATAATGCCTATGATATTGAGCAGGAGCTGAAAGAGAATCATCCCGAGCTGAATTTGAAGGTTCTCATCGGTTCTGTGCGGGACAGCCGCCGGTTGACAAGCCTGTTTGCTGCATATCGGCCGGATGTGGTCTACCACGCTGCAGCCCATAAGCATGTTCCGCTGATGGAGTCAAGCCCCTGCGAATCCATTAAAAACAACGTAATCGGCACTTACAAAACTGCCTATGCGGCTCTGATTTACGGATGTAAGCGTTTTGTACTGATCAGCACGGATAAGGCAGTGAACCCCACCAACATTATGGGCGCCAGCAAGCGCCTGTGCGAAATGATCGTCCAAAGCTTCGACCGGGCGGTGAAAGAGGGAACGGCAGATACCCTGCCAATGCTGTTCACACACCAGGTAGAAGAGCATAGAGGTGTTCCCCAGGCAGTCATCAGCACCAATTTCCAAACAGAGTTTGTGGCGGTACGATTTGGCAATGTCTTGGGCAGTAACGGCTCCGTGATTCCTCTGTTCAGAAAGCAAATTGCCAAGGGCGGACCGGTGAAGGTCACCCACCCGGATATCATCCGCTATTTTATGACTATCCCAGAGGCAGTCAGTCTGGTTATGCAGGCGGGTACTTATGCCAAGGGCGGCGAGATTTTTGTGCTGGATATGGGCGTACCTGTGAAGATCGATACCCTGGCGCGAAATCTGATCAAGCTTTCCGGCTATGAACCGGATGTGGATATTCCCATTGTTTATACCGGTTTGCGCCCCGGTGAAAAGCTTTACGAAGAAAAGCTGATGGATGAAGAGGGTATGGAAAAAACGCCCAATTCCTTGATCCATATTGGCAGTCCTATTCCCTTTGATACGGATAAGTTCCTGGTAGACCTGGAAAAGCTGATGTTGGCAGCCTATGACAATGACAGCGATATCACATCTATGGTGGCAGAAATGGTGACAACCTATCACCCGGAGCAGGTTGGCGCAAGAAGTGAAACCTTCCAGAAGCTTCATAAAGAAGCCGTCGGAACACATTAAAGATATAGCCGGTCAGGTTTGCAGCCTGACCGGTTACTTTGACAGGAGGAAATGATATGAATCTTTGGGGTTCTCTGGTGCTGGCACTGGGTTTTACTGCCGATGCTTTTGCGGTTTCCATGTGCAAGGGTTTGGCAATGAAAAAGGCATCCTGGAAGGCCGGTATGATCTGCGGACTGTGGTTCGGCGGTTTTCAGGCAATTATGCCTTTGATTGGCTATTATTTGGGCAATATTTTTGCCGATACCATTGCTATGGTTGCACCCGTTGTAGCTTTTGTGCTGCTGGCTCTGATCGGAGCCAATATGCTTAAAGAGGCATTTTCCGGATGCGACTGTGAAGATGCACCCAACGCCGATCTTTCTTTCAAGACTATGTTTGTTATGGCGGTGGCAACCAGTATTGATGCCTTGGCAGGCGGTTTGTCCATTGCGATGGACGTAGACGGCAGCGTGAATATTTTCGTAACCGTGGCTCTGATCGGTTTGACAACATTTTTGTTTTCAGCAGCGGGCGTAAAGATCGGTAATGTGTTCGGCAGCCGATATGAAAAGCCTTCTCAGATTGCCGGCGGTGCTTTGTTGATTTTATGGGGGTTGGGTATTTTGATCAAATACCTTCTTGCACTATGATAAAAAGAAGAAAATGGCCGGTATTTTGGCTGATCCTTTTGGGACTTAACCTTGCTTTTATTTGGGGCAATTCTCTGATGCCCCGGGAGATGTCTTCAGCGCTGAGCAAGCTGGTCGGGCGTGTTCTGAGCGTGCTGATACCTTCTTCAGGAGATCTTTCCCAAGGACAGGGGCAGGGGACACTTCGAAAAATTGCCCATTTTCTGGAATTTGCCAGCCTGGGCTTCATTCTGTTTCGGTGTTTGTTGGACAGCCCAAAAAAATGGATGCGCTCGGCTCTGCCTGTGATGCTGGGTGTGCTGGCAGCAGCCTTGGATGAAACGATCCAGCTGTTCTCGCCAGGCAGAGGTGCCCAGCTTCGGGATGTGGGTATCGATAGCGGCGGTGTGATTACAGGCGTATTGATTGCCGTTTTCTTCTTCCGCCTGTTCCGTAGAAAGGTCTGCCCCCTCCCAAAACGCTAAATAAGAATTTATATTATTAACACCTTATCTTGCCCCCCGCACTTGTGAGGGGGGGTGCCCGTAAGGGCAGGGGGGAGAAAATGTTACAAGAACAACTCCCCCTGTCAATTTGCAAATACATTCGCAAATTGACATCCCCCTCATAAATGAGGGGGACAAGATAAGGAGTGGTGATATAAACAATCATTTATATGTGAAAATCGGGTGGCTGTGTGAGCCACCCGATTTTTGAGTTATAGAGCATACGCCTTTGCGGCCAAATGATAGTTGTAGAGTGCCTGAAGCAGATTTTGAAGATCATTTCCGCCCTTTTGATTCATACGCACAATATAGTCAATCGGGCTGTAGGTGACGCAGAGTGTATTGCCTGCTTCGTCCGTGGCAATCAGTGTAACGCCCTGCATTAAGTTTTGGGGCATGATGTCCGCAAATTCGATATAGTGCATTCCGTCTTTCGAAACAGGGCTGCAGACGATATCGTTGACAGCAAATGTACAGCCGCTCACGTTGCCTGTGAAATAGTAACGCACGCCGATTTTGTCCTGATACAGAAAGCTTGCGCCGTAGAAATCCAGTGTGCGGATGGTGTCGCTGACGGCAGGCTCTTCGGTAGCTTCCGGTATGATGGCGGCTGCTGTTCCGGTAATGCCGGCGTTGGCAAGCTCCTGCAGGTTATATCCAAAGCAGATCTGTGCCATTGCGCCGTAGTTCAGCATTTCTCTGACGAGGTTTTTCACACTGTCGCCATAGCTGCCTGCAAGCACATAGTCAGCATACTTCCGGATAGAGTAGGTTCCGGTTTTGTATCTTGTACCGTTGCCTGCAACTGTGCAGAGCGTAATCTCTTCGGTCATTTGGGCAGCTGCGATATCAAGGGAAATGCCGTTTGCAGCTTCCGAGACAGGGACTTTCCATTCCTCACCGGCAAACAGAACGGAAACATAAGCATCTTCGTCGGCAAGAATAGCAGAAGTAAAGTTCATCCGGAATGTAAGACCAATATTCTCCTTTAAAGTAACGCCCCATTGAGAAACGGTGTTCTCGTTGGTGTCCACCGCATACAGCCGGGCAGGGAATTGGCTGATATCTACCTGGGAAGCATTGCTCCCGGAAACATAGGACAGATTGGAGGCGCGGAAATTGGTGTAGCTGCTGTAGGTGCCCATATAGTAGCTGTTGCTGGAACTCTTGGTATAAACAAGGGTTTTCAGCGTTGTGTCGAATTTATAACGCTCTGTGGGGGCGGAGGTAGTCAGTTGCAAATTAGCTTTTCCGGAGGAACGCTCGTACAATCGAATGTAGGTTTTGGTACTGCCGTTCATGAAGTACATACGATAATTGTTGGCGGAGCCTTCCAGATAAACCGTAACCGCAGCGGCAGGATCGGTTGAGGATGCCAGATAGTAGGAAGCACTGTCGGTTTTGCCTGTGAAGTAGTATTTGGTGCCGTCGCGATCCAGAACCAGCTTGTAGGCGGTGCTGGTGCTTACGGATGTGGCGGCAGTGTTGCTGATGGTTTCAGCGGGTTGGGTAATCTGGGGGTCGGAGGAGCCGGTGATGTCTTCAGCATCTCCGGTGCCGCCACTGCTTTCACCGCTTGCGGTGGTAAAGGTAATGTTTTTTCCGTCGGATGTACAAAGGATATCGCCGTGCAAATCGGTCCGGTAGGTGGTGACCTCTGCATCCCGCAGGCGGCTGAGAACGGCATCTGTGGGATGACCATAGGTGTTGTCGGCGCCAACGCAGATCACGGCATAATCAGGATCTACCGTCCGCAACCAAAGATAACTGGTGGAGGAGGAAGAACCGTGGTGACCGACTTTTAAAACATCGGATTTGAGGGTTTCACCGCTGTTGAGCAGAAGTGTTTCCACAGGAAGCTCTGCGTCACCGGTAAACATAAAAGAGTTGCTGCCGTAGGTAATGCGCATCACAATAGAACTGTCGTTCACATCGTCGCTGGGGGTATTGACCGCAATGATTTTGCAAACCGCACCACCCAGAGAAAAAGTTGTGCCGATTGTAGGCACTTGGATGGATTTGCCGTGATTTTGCACGGCTGTAACAAATTTAGGGAAAGCACTGCCGGTGTAGGAGGTAACAGGGCAATAAACCGTGCCGATGGAGTCTACATATTGCAGCGCACCGGGGATGCCGCCAATGTGATCTTCGTGGGCGTGGGTGCCGATGACGTAATCCAAATGGCTGATGTCCAGTTTTTCCAAATAGCTGTACATAATTTGGGAATCCGCTGCGTTGCCTCCGTCAATGAGCATGGCTTTTCCCTCGCAGAGGATCAGAGCAGCATCAGCCTGCCCCACATCGATAAAGTGGATTTGAAAAGGTGCATCTGCAGCGTTAGCGGTTATGCCAACGCCGGTCAGACAGCATACCAGCATAGCCAGACAGAGCAATAAAGATAACCATTTCTTAGTAATACGTGTGTTCATTTTTCTGCCTCCTGATAAGAATTTTCTCCATTATAAGGGAAAAAACACCATTTGTAAAGCAATGGAAAAGAAAGTCCTCTGCAATACCAAATCAGAATTTGCCTTACGATTACAATCATCCTATTGTAGGGGAGGGGCAGTGCCCTGTCCCTACAATCCTTAAGGTAAACAATCATTTATAAATTATAAAGAAAAAAGTCCCTGGAATCAGAATAAAACACTCCTGCTCAATTGACCGAAAGGGTCAATCAAGCAGGAGTGTTTGTTGTTTAAAATCAGAAATTGGCAACTTGCTGGTTTTTCAGCTGCAATTGCAGCTTGTCCGCAATCAGCGCAATGAACTCACTATTTGTCGGCTTACCTTTTGTATTGGAAACCGTATATCCAAAGAATCTTTGCAAGGTATCCAGGTCGCCACGATCCCAGGCCACTTCGATGGCGTGACGGATGGCCCGTTCCACCCGGGAGGGGGTAGTCTGGAAGGTCTTTGCCACCTGGGGGTATAATACCTTGGTGATGGCGTTGATCACATCCATATCCTGTGTAGCAATAATAATGGCTTCCCGCAGATATTGATAACCCTTGATATGGGCAGGCACACCGATTTCGTGGATGATGCCCGTAACCATAGCTTCAATGCCGCCGTTGACATTGGAGCGAACGGTGTTTTTCTGCTTGCTGCCAATGGAACGCACTTCCTCCATCCGTTCCACCAGCGCAGTCAGATCACAGGGCTTGAGCATCAGATAGCGAACGCCCAGGCTGGCTGCGGCGGAGGCCACATAATCGGTGATGAACCCGGATGTAGCAAAGACCACAGGCCGTTTTTCCAAACCGCTGATAGCTTTCAGAACACTAATGCCGTCTTGCTTTGCCAGCATCAGATCCAAAACCAGCACATCGGGCTTGTGTTCTGTGACATATCGGATTGCCTGTTCCCCGTCGTTGACGGTAGCGATAACCTGAAATCCCTCTGTCCGTTTGAGTGCCGAGGTAAGACCGGCACAGAATTCCTCTGAATTGTCTGCGATGACCACAGATTTACAATTTTCCATTTCTTCCACTCCTGACTATTGTAGATATCCCCTTGCTGCGACAAATATAATTTACCACAATATAGCACATTTTGCAAGGAAAATACCAAACAATCGCTCGACAAATAATCGGTATAAACTACATAAAACGGTAAAAAATCGAACAATTCGACAACATTCGACTTGTGGAAAAAATCCGGGATAAAATTTAGGGCATACTTGTAAAGTATGGCAAGATATGATATGATTTTACCCGAAAGGGCAGGGGATAAGTCTGCTTGACTGCCAATGTTAATTGGCTTGTGCCATCGTTTGCAAGGAGCGTGGCAATCTTAAAATAGTAAATGTTGTAAAAAAACCAAAAACTGAAATCCGGAGGAGTAAATATGAACGAAAAATGGAATTTAGACCCGATTTATAAAGGCTTTGACGATCCTTCCTATGCTGCCGATTGCAAGAGCCTGGAAGAAAAACTCTCTGCTATCGATGCGTTCAGCAAAACACTCTCTGAAAGAAAGGATTTTCTGGAAGCTCTGAAAGAGGGAATTGCCCTGCAGGAGGAAATCACAGTTCTGCTGACGAATCTGATTACCTATTCCAGCTTGCGCCAATCTGCCAATACCCGGGATGGGGAAGCCGTTTCCCAAATGGGCAGAATGATGGCGCTCTACAGCCAGGTTGCAGCGCCCCAGGCAGCATTTGAAGCCTGGGCAAGCGAACTGCCCAATTTGATGGACATGGTAAATTCCGATGCCTTTTTGCAGCCTTATGCCTTCCTGTTCTCCCGGATGAAGGAAAACAGCCGCCATCTTCTGCCCGGACTGGGCGAGGAAATTATGGCAAAAATGGCCATTTCCGGCTCCAATGCCTGGAGCGACCTGCAAAGCTATATCACCAGCACTGTACCGGTGATGTACCGGGGAGAGAAAACCAACCTGCCCACAGTCCGCAATCTGGCATACGACCCGGATCCCCAGGTTCGTAAGGATGCGCTGGAGGCAGAGCTTGCCTGCTACGAGCGAATCGAAGCCCCCGCAGCTTTTGCTATGAATTCCATCAAGCTGGAAACTTTGACAGACTGCCAGCTCCGGGGCTATGCTTCTCCCTTGGAGCGCACCTTGAAGCACTCCAATATGTCCCAAAAGACACTGGATGCGATGTTTGGCGCAATGAAGGAATATATGCCCAAGTTCTGGCAGTACCTGAAGTGTAAAGCCAAGGCTCTGGGTCACGAAAACGGTCTGCCCTGGTATGACCTGTTTGCGCCTATGGGCGGCAGCAGCACCAAAATGACCGCAGCAGAAGCCCGGGAATACCTGGTCAATCTGTTCTCCGGTTTTGACAAGGAATTGGCGGATATGGTGGCAGAAGCTTTTGACAATGAATGGATCGACTTCTATCCCAGAGACGGCAAGACCGGCGGCGCATTTTGTGCAGGCGTGCCTTCCATCCGTCAGAGCCGGGTGCTGACCAACTTTGACGGCGCATTTACGGATATTGTAACGCTGGCTCACGAATTGGGACACGCCTTCCACAATTTGTGCATCCAGGATCTGCGCCCGTTGAACCAGGATTATTCCATGCCCCTGGCAGAGACCGCTTCTACATTCAATGAATGCGTGATTATGGCTGCTGCTATCCGGGATGCCAAGGATAAAAATGAAAAGCTTGCCCTGATTGAATCCCAGCTTCAGGATGCCACGCAGATTATTTGCGATATCTACTCCCGTTTCCTGTTTGAAAAAGCGGTATTTGACCGTCGTGAGGAAGAGTTTATGGATGCCGCAGCCCTGTGCGAAATTATGACCCAGGCGCAAAAAACTGCCTATGGCGACGGACTGGATCATAGCTGTATGCATCCGTATATGTGGGTCTGCAAGAGCCATTATTATGGTCCTACCTTCTATAATTTCCCCTATGCCTTCGGCGGTCTGTTCGCCCGGGGTCTGTATGCCCGGTACGAGCAGGAAGGCCCGTCCTTCGTTCCCAAATATAAGCAGCTTCTGGAAACAACACCGGTTGCCTGTGCAGAGGATGTGGCAAAGGTTGCAGATATTGACCTGACCGAGGAAAGCTTCTGGAAAGCCGGACTTCAGACCATTGCCGAGCAGATCGACTTGTTCTGTGCGCTGATGGAGGAAGCCTGATGAATCAGAATGGGGAAAAGCTGTGTGCCTTTCTGGATCGTTCCAAAAGTGTTTATCATAGTGCGCAGCAATTGAGAATCCGGCTGGAAGAAGAGGGTTATACCTGCCTTCCGGAAGGACAGAACTGGGATTTAAAACCCGGAGGTAAGTACTATACCATTCGAAACGGCGCAGCGGTGATGGCATTCCGCATTCCTGAAAATGCCCCTGCAGGCTTTATGATCTGCGCCGGTCATAACGACCGTCCCACCTTCAAGGTGAAGGAAAATCCTGCCCTGGATGGGAAATATCTTCGCCTTGGGGTTGAGCCTTACGGCGGTATGCTGATGTCCACCTGGCTGGATCGTCCTCTGTCTGTGGCAGGTCGGGTGCTGGTAGAGTGCGACGGCAAAATCGAAAGCAGACTGCTGGATATTGACCGGGATTTGCTGATGATCCCCAATGTGGCCATTCATATGAACCGCAAGGCCAACGAAGGTCAGAACTGGAATGCTGCCGTGGATATGATTCCTCTGCTGGGTACAGCAGGCGCGCAGGAGAAATTGCAAAAGCTGCTGGAAGAAAATGCCGGCGGTAAGATTTTGGGTCACGACTTATATTTGTATGTCCGCCAAAAGGCATCGGTATGGGGCCTGGAGGAAGAATATCTTTCTGCTCCTGCGCTGGATGATCTGGCGTGCATCTGGTGTTCTTTGGAAGGCTTCCTGGCTGCTGAGGATTCCCGTTCTGTGCCGCTGTTCTGCGCCTTCGATAATGAAGAAGTGGGTTCTGAAACTATGCAGGGTGCCGGGTCTAATATGCTGGAACTGGTGATTCTGCGCATCTGCCGGGCAATGGGCTGGGAAACAGACGCCCTGCTGAGCCAAACCTTTATGCTCTCGGCGGATAATGCCCACGCCATCCACCCCAACCACCCGGAATATGCTGATCCCAACCATGCGCCCGTCCTCAATGGCGGTGTGGTGATTAAGTATAACGCCAATCAAAGATATACAACCGACGGTGTGTCCTCTGCGGTGTTCCGTATGCTTTGTCAAAAAGCCGATGTGCAGACGCAGAATTATTGTAACCGTTCTGATATTCCCGGCGGTTCTACTCTGGGACATATCGCTATGGGACATGTGTCCGTGTATTCTATTGATATCGGTCTGCCCCAGCTGGCTATGCACTCCAGTTATGAAACAATCGGTGTCCGGGATGTGGAAAGTATGCTCAAGATGATGACCTGCTTCTATAGCAGCACCTTCCGCTCCAATTGCGACAGCACCTACCAAATCACCTAAATGATTGTTTATCGCACAATCTATCGTATTTACTCGTAGGGACGCCCGTCCTCGGGCGTCCGTAACCAAATTGACCTTCAATGGGTAATTTGGTTATCATAATCGGTCACGGGGGCGATCAATGATTGCACCTGTATCTGCAGAATATAGAAAAGGGCATAATTTTAGGGGTGTTGCAGTATTCTGCAACACCCCTTTGTGCTGTTATGTTAGTTTTCTTCTCTTTTGGTCCACTGCAGAGGTTCTCCGCCCTCCTCCAGGACATCATCTTCAATAATAAGTACGCCGTCTTCCAGGGTGTATTCGCTGCACTCAAATTCATTGTACCAGCTTTCACTTATGTAAATGCCGTTTTGGCCCACATAATAAACGCCGTCATGGGAAAATGCTCCGAAGATCTCATCCAGATCCATGGATTCCACATAGGAGTCTATGTATTCACTCATGGTCATATCATAAACTTCCAGCATTGCATTATCAATTTCAGACTGGCTGATTCCCTGTGATTGGAAGCTGTCTATGAGAAGATCGGCTGTAAAACGCTTTAGCTCGTCAAGAAAAGCAAAATTATCGTGCAGTTCAACGGAGCCAATCAGTTCGCCGGTTTTGCCGAATTCATAAATCAGTGTACAGGGCAGAGATTCAAAATAGCCGGGAATACCCAGTAAATCACCGGTCAGAACCACATCACAGGTCCAGATTCCTTGCAGATGCTTGGTGGCTGCGGTGGTAAAACGGGGATCCGTTTGCAAAGCACTTCCTTCAGTGGTCTGGCAATTTGTGCAGGTCTTGGGAGCCTCGGTGGTGGCTTCCTCCCAGTTGTGGCTTAGAGCTTCCCCTTCGGTGGTGTGGCAGACGGAGCACTTTTTAGGTACAGTGCAGGTGGCTTCCTCCCAAATGTGACCTTTGGCTTCGCCTTCTGTCAGGCTGCACAGCTCACAGGTTTTGGGGTTTGTACAGGTTGCCGCCAGCCATTCGTGTTTGCAGCCGCAGCCAGCAAGAAGTGTTACACACAGTGCCAGAACAGCGATTAGACATAAATATTTTCTCATAAAGCTTCCTCCTCATTCTTTGTTTCAAGGCAACGGTGCGGTAATTTTCTGCAAAAATGACAGAGAATTTCAGAATGATACCGTTACAATAAGTCTATCGTATTCAGACCGCTTTGTCAAGAAAAGGATAAAACAGAGTCTTTGAAATGAAAAATTGGGACATCTTCCGAAGAAGATGTCCCAAAACATTTAAGTAGATTAGGCTTTGCCAGCGCAGCCCAGAACGTTCACCAGCTTGTGGCGAACCAGTTCCTTGATGTTAGCACGAGCGGGCTTCAGGTACTCACGGGGGTCGAACTTGCTGGGCCCATCGTTGTAGAACTTACGGATGGTGCCAGTCATAGCCAGACGCAGGTCGGAGTCGATGTTGATCTTACAGACGGACAGGGAAGCGGCCTTGCGCAGCTGCTCTTCGGGAACACCGATAGCATTGGGCATCTTGCCGCCGTTCTCGTTGACCATCTTAACATAGTCCTGAGGAACGGAAGAAGAACCGTGCAGAACGATGGGGAAGCCGGGCAGACGCTTGGTGACTTCTTCCAGCACGTCGAAACGCAGTGCGGGAGGAACCAGGATGCCCTGCTCGTTCAGGGTGCACTGATCGGGAGTGAACTTGTAAGCGCCGTGGCTGGTGCCGATAGCGATAGCCAGGGAGTCGCAGCCGGTACGGGAAACAAATTCTTCAACCTCTTCGGGACGGGTGTAGGAAGCGGCCTCAGCGGAAACATTGACCTCATCCTCGATGCCGGCCAGAGAGCCCAGCTCAGCCTCGACCACAACACCGTGATCGTGAGCGTACTCAACGACCTTCTTGGTGATGGCGATGTTCTCTTCGAAGCTCTTGGAGGAAGCGTCGATCATAACGGAGGTGAAACCGCCGTCGATGCAGGACTTGCAAACTTCGAAGCTATCGCCGTGGTCCAGGTGCAGGGCGATGGGGATATTGGGGCATTCGATGGCAGCGGCCTCCACCAGCTTCACCAGATAGGTGTGGTTGGCGTAAGCACGAGCACCCTTGGAAACCTGAAGAATCACAGGGGCCTTTTCTTCCTTACATGCCTCGGTAATCGCCTGAACGATCTCCATGTTGTTGACATTGAAAGCACCAACAGCGTAGCCGCCGTCGTAGGCCTTCTTGAACATTTCGGTAGTAGTTACCAGAGCCATAGAAAATCTTCCTT
>JAZRLK010000088.1:0-38361 GCA_045646805.1 Faecousia sp. | reverse complement strand
GCCCGATAAAAATTGACAATTGACAATTGATAATTGACAATTATGGAGTCCGCAAAGCGGACAATTTTAAATCATTTCCGTAGGAAATACCTTAATTGTCCATTGTTCATTGTCAATTAGAGCGTTAGCGATATAAATTCTTATTTAGAATTTTTCCATAATTTTTGCAATGGCTTTTTGCAGGGTTTCTTCGGTGACGCTGGCTTGGTGCAATAGGGGTATTTCCGTTTCGCTGCCGTGGGGTACTGCCCAGGCGCCGGCATCCGTGCCGGGGGCAATCAGACCGCCAATGGCGTTAAATTGGTTTACATAATATGTTGTGCTTTCCAGGATTTTTGTAACATCCACCTCAGAAAACCGCCCTTTCCCCCGAAGATTTCCCACGGTGGACAGGGTAGGCACCCAAACTGTACCGGCCTGAACCATTGCGTATAATGCCTCTTCGTTGAGATATGCCCCGTGCTCTATGGAATCCACACCGGCCTCAGCCGCTGCCATTACCGTATCTGCGCCGTTGGCGTGGGCCATTACAGCCATACCCTCTTCGTGGGCAATGCGGATCAGTTCCCGAATCTGGGATTTTTCCATTCCCGGCTCTGTGAGCACGCCGAACTGATTAAAATCCATCAGTCCGGATATCATAATTTTAATAAAATCCCAGCCGGATTTCCTGCCGTTTTCCACCAGGCGGGCATATTCCCCCAGGGTTTCATAAGCTGTGCCGATAAATCCGCCGTAGTGACCGGCTTGGCATAGGGGAGAACCGGGCGTGCGGTAAGTGATGCCGTATTCTGCTGCCAGCTCTCTGGCTCGCAGACCTGCGCCCCAACGGTCGCCGCCGTCCCGGAGATAGGTGTAGCCCTGATCTGCGTATATTTTCAGCATATTCCGTAAAAATCCGTCATCCGGTTTGATTTCGTGTCGCCGGATGGCGGCCTTCCAGTCCACACCATCGAGCACCGCGTGAATGTGACAATCCGCTTTCATATCCTGCCCCCCTTTTGTTTTCTTGATTATACGATAATTTTCTCAAAATTGCAAATCCTGTCTCGACCTAAGGACAGGGAAATGCCATGTCCCTACAATGGCATTATTCCGTTGAAAATCCCAGAAAATTATGGTAAAATACCCTCTACCGGCAGTTGTTTTGCCCCACTCAACCGCTGGTATGTGTACATTCAAAGCCAAATTACTTAAAATGACGGTGAAAGGAGGAAGCTTATGGATCAGATCAAGATTGGAAAATTCATAGCACAGCGCAGAAAAAGTGTAAATCTGACGCAGATGCAGCTTGCGGAGAAACTGAACATCACCGACAGAGCCGTATCCAAATGGGAAACGGGTAAAACCCTGCCCGATTCTTCCTTGATGCTGGAGCTGTGTGACATTTTAAAAATCACCGTCAACGATTTATTATGTGGGGAGGTTGTCACGATGGAAAACTACAACAAAGAATTAGAAAATAAGCTCATTGAAGTACTGAAAGAGAAAGAAGCCAGCGACAGACGTCTTTTGACTCTGGAATGGGTTATCGGCGGTCTTTCGCTGCTTGTATTGATGGTTCCGATTATGATTGGCGCATACGCACCTTTGGAAGAATGGAAGAAACTTATTATTGTATTTTCCGGTTTCGTTCCTGCGATTATTGGATTCAGTTTTGCTATGAAAATCGAGCAGACCGCAGGCTATTACGAATGTAAAGAATGCGGACACAGATATGTGCCATCTTTAAAGGCGATGTATTTTGCACCCCATATGGGCAGAACAAGAAAAATGCGCTGCCCGGAATGCGGCAAGAAGTCCTGGCAGAAAAAAGTTATCAGCAAAGATTAAATCAACAAAAAAGAGGGGCATTGCCCCTCTTTTTTTCTTTATACAAAAAGCAGGCCGCCCAATGGGCGACCTGCTTGATAGCTTGATGATCCAATTATCTTTTGGGGTTATGAATCTACTGTGATATCCCGTGTTTCTTGTTAGGGTTATCTATTTGATTGTTTTACTGTTGATAATAACCCTCGTAGTATTCAGTTATAGTCTCGGTTGTTCCATCCATATATTCCACAGTTATCTCGTTCCACTTCATCTTGGCATACGAATGATTATAGAACAGCGTTGTATTACGCTGTTTGCCTGTGGTTTCGCCAGGACCAAGAGGACCAGTAAACTTGATTCTTACGTAGGTCTTGCCAGAAATCTCATCACGGATGGGATCATCAACAGCATTATAACAGGTCCACTGGAAGGTTATGTATTTAATCTCTTTGTCGGTGTTATTTCTTATCCTGAATGTCCATTCGACACCGCCGACATAGTTAGTCGTATATCTCATACCGACAATGGTAACAGGGGATTGCTTTTTAACTGTTTCGTTGCATCGAGAACACACACCTGCATCTGTGGTATGCCCAATAGGATTACCATCCTCTGCATTACATACAGAACAGGTTTTCGCTTCTGTGCAGGTGGCCTGATTCCAAGAATGTCCGGTTGCGGAAATAGCTTTATCTTTTTTGCTGCCACATTCCTTACAGTTCAGTTGAGCGTTGCCCTCCTTTTCACATTCAGGTTTAGTAATAATCTTTTCGTCAGCCCATGCGTGTCCAGTTGCAGGAATAGGTTTATCCTGCGTATCTCCGCAGACGGAGCAGATACGCTGTACTCTTCCATCGGATTCACATTTAGGCTCGGATACAATAGTTTCAGTATAGCTATGATGTGCTTCAATTGTTTCGATTATTGTTTCACCGCAGATAGAGCATTTTTTTGTGCGTTCTCCCTGGTCTGTACAAGTCGCTTCGGTGATAGTTTCTACCCATATGTGTTCTAATTTATCTATTTTTTCTGATATTTCGCTTCCACATTCGGAACATTTTTTGGAAATACTTCCCTCAGTATTACAAGTTGCGTTGATTTGATTTACAATCTGGTATTTATGCTCGCACCAAGTCGAAGGATCTGTCATTGCGCCAATGACGGCAAGTGGAAAAATAGAAATTGTAAATACCAATACAGTACACACTAATCCTAAGGTGATTAGACCGAATAACTTTTTGGTTTTAGCCTTGCGACAAAGCAAAATCAAATAAATCAAAAATGAAATTGGGATAAGCAAAAGAGCAAAAAAAGCCAAAATAATAGCCAGGAAAATCAAAACTACACAAATTGTTGAGATAACTTCCATTTACACCTCTCCTTTATTTAATAACAGAAAACAGAGATCCTCTATCTTAAAACATAGATTATGTGACAAGTTTATCATAAGTCATAAAAAAAGTAAACAGGAAGGAAACAAATGTGCGATATAGACTTGCTTTTGCTTTTCGGAAAGCTGATTTGCACCATATTTGCAATAGCATAAAGAAAACCCAGAAACCGTTGCGGTTTCTGGGTTTTTGAATGTTCGTAAGAGAAACAGATTATCTCTTGGAGTTATGGCGCTGCTGTTTTATCCCGTGGATACCGTGTAATATCGTGAATATTGTTCGGTATTTTATAGGCTGTCGTGGGTTATCGTTGAATATCGTATATATCGTTGTGTATAGTGTTGCGTCAAATTTGCGTCAATATTTTTGCGGAATAAAAACAGTTTGCCGAATTAGAATTTGTCATTCTTCTATATTGCTCAAATCAGCATCTAAAACCTCGGGAATGTTTTTATATAGGATTGTTAAGCAATCTTCGAACTCATGCAAACACAAATTTGCAATAAAACTATTGTTATCGTACATGAATTTATAGCCAACGAAATCTTTTACCTCAAGACTTGAAGGATAAATATAGCCATCATATGTTTCGCTAATGAATTTATCTTTCGTTATCCAAGTTTCATCCGCGTTAACGGATTGAGGATTAATAATATATTTTTCGTCAACTTCTCGAAGTTCTTTCAATTGATGTTTCCAAGGAATAAAAATAACATATAGAGGAGTATTTAGTGTTCGGTGTGCATATATCGCTTTTGTTTTCCACAAAAACTTTTTCTCATATGAATAGACTTCGTCGTGTGGCCGTTGATATTTACCCAACAGAATGCCTTTTACAACTCTGCCGTCATCATAAAATTCTATTTCAACCATATTTGCATCTCATCCCCACAATTTATCCCTATAAATTCGCATTTATCAGCGATTTTATTATAGCGAATATGGCTGTTGTTTTCAATACTTCAAATTCTAATGATTAAATGACTTACGTCAAATTTGCGTCAAATCAGTATTTTAAGACATAAAGAAAACCCAGAAACCATTGCGGTTTCTGGGTTTTGAATGTTCGTTGGAGAAGTAAATTATCTCTTGGAGGGAGCGATGGGAGCGCTGCCTGTGGCAGATATAGCGACCTGAGCGAGTGGCAGCGGTCGGCAGCTACCAAGGAGCATCGCCGACGCAGGTAGCTGCCGGGCACCGCAACAGTGGGGTGCACGACGTGCAGCCTTCTCGTCGTCGCAAAGTCCGCTTATCTCCGTTTCCGTCTTTCGCCGAAAACTGCGCCCGCTTCCTTGCTCCTCCTCTCCCCACAAAACTACAGTTTTGTGGGGTCCCCTATTAGGATAAGTACGGCTTGAAGGCTCTGATAGCATAAAAAAGGAGGCCGCCCAATGGGCGACCTGCTTGATAGCTTGATAATAAAATCAACGCTTGGAGAACTGAGGTGCACGGCGAGCAGCCTTCAAGCCGTACTTCTTTCTTTCCTTCATTCTGGGGTCACGAGTCAGGAAGCCGGCAGCCTTCAGACCTGCACGGTACTCGGGGTTCAGACCCAGCAGAGCGCGGGAAATGCCGTGACGGATAGCACCGGCCTGACCGGAAACGCCGCCGCCTGCGACAGTAACAACCACGTCAACCTTGCCCAGCACATCGGTGCTGACCAGGGGCTGACGAACGATCAGCTTCAGGGTCTCCAGACCGAAGTAGTCGTCCATTTCGCGGCCGTTGATGATGATGGAACCGGTGCCGTTCTCGTATACGCGAACACGGGCAACGGAGGACTTACGGCGACCAGTGCCGTAGTAATACTTTCTTTTGCTCTCGTACATAATCGTCTACCTCCAAATCAGTCCAGGGTCCAAGCTTCAGGCTTCTGAGCTGCGTGGGGATGTTCTGCACCCTTGTAGATGTGCACACGCTCCATGCAGTGACGGCCCAGGCTATTCTTGGGCAGCATACCCTTAACAGCCAGCTCCATAGCATAGTCGGAACGGTTTTCCATCATAACGCGAGCCTTGGTTTCCTTCAGACCGCCGATCCAGCCGGATACACGGTAGTAGCTCTTCTGATCCAGCTTCTTGCCGGTCAGGATAGCCTTGTCGGAGTTGATAACGATGACGCAGTCGCCGCAGTCAACGTTGGGGGTGAAATCGACCTTGTGCTTGCCGCGCAGCAGGTTGGCAACGGTAACAGCGGTACGGCCCAGGGGCTTACCGGCAGCGTCAACAACATACCACTTGCGCACTACGGTCTCGGTTTTAGCCAGAGTAGTGGACATTATTGTTTCCTCCAATAGGTTAAAATATTTTGACTTTTTTCTCACTTAACGATACAATATCGCTAAGACGTGCTTGTACTTTATACCACACCCATTTTTCATTGTCAACACATTTTTTAATAATTTTTACGGTTTGCGGAATAAACTCCCGTTTTCTCTGTTTTGCTCCGTTTATCTCTTGAATGCTCACTTTCTATTTTGTGTTTTAAGTGCTTCACAAAGCCCCTCGGTTCCCTCATTATGAGGGAGCTGGCAAATTGCCGATTTCAGGCAATTTGACTGAGGGAGTTAATTAGATAAAGGTATATAACTCCCCCTGTCATTTGGCAAAGCCAAATGACATCCCCCTCAAAACGAGGGGGACAAGCCCGTGCTCTTGCACAGTGGTAATGCATTGCAATAAAATAAAATTGTCTGTATAGGAGAACATTATGCAAAAATTGATTGGTTTAGTTCGCCGCTGCGTGGAAGATTACCGGATGATCGAAGCCGGCGACCGGATCGGCGTAGGCGTATCCGGCGGCAAGGACTCCCTTGCTCTGCTGGTATTTTTGGCGGAGCTGAAAAAATATTTTCCTGCGCCCTTTTATTTAGAGGCCATCACCATCGATATGGGTTTGGGGATGGACTACAGCGGTATCGAAAACCTGTGCCGGGAATTGGATGTGCCGTTTACGCTGGTGAAAACGGAAATTGCTCCCATCATTTTTGACCACCGCAAAGAAAAGAACCCTTGCTCTATGTGCGCCAAAATGCGCCGGGGTGCGCTGAATCAGACCCTGTTGGAGCATAATCTGAACAAATTGGCTTTGGGGCATCACTACGACGATGCGGTGGAGACTTTTCTGATGTCGCTGCTGTTTGAGGGGCGGATCAGCTGTTTCCAGCCTGTGACGGATTTAGACCGCACCGGCATCATCCAGATCCGGCCTATGCTGTACATCCACGAAAAAACTGTGGATAGCTTTGCTGCCCGGCAGAACTTACCGGTTCTGGAAAACCGCTGCCCGGTGGATAAAATCACCAAGCGCGCGGAAGTCAAAGATTTGATCTACCAGCTTTCTGCAACCTATCCGGATCTGAAAGAGCGGATTTTCGGGGCAATGCAGCGCTTCCCCCTGCCGGAATGGGAACCCAAAGGCCGCTATAAACGCCCCAAAGACCAGGAAAATTAGAATTTACCTTATTAAACTCGACACGCACACAGCCTTTTGTCATTCCGTGAAGTAGATCACACTGGCGTGGGAATCTCTTGGTAAAAGGCTGGTTTTTGAGATTGCCACGCCCCTGCGGGGCTCGCAATGACAATTGGTTGGTGCATATTTGATAGTGCGATAAACAATCATTTATGTGTAAAAAAACACGGCGGGCCGGATGGCTCGCCGTGTTTGATATTAAGAAACTTCTGTCAGATCAAAGGACAAAATTTCTCCGGATTTTTCGTTCTTGACCATTGTTACCGTTGCTACCTTGATCAGCGAACCGTATTTATCCTTGCCCGGACCGCTCTTGGAATAGCCCCACAGGGTAGTTTCGGTATACTTACTGTCTGCCGCTGTGCCCTGAGCAAAGGCTTCTTCGTCCAATATGTACACAGAAACGGTGTAATCCGTCTCCTTCTCCAAGAAGCCCCGATATGCGCTGTCCACAACGCAGAATACCTTTTCTTCATCCCAGGTATCTGTCTTTTCCAGCACCAGCTCTGCCATAGACTGATTGGCTTCGATCCGCTGCTCGGTTGTATAATCTGCGCTGCGGCTGCGATTGCCTGCAGGTCCGTAGATATAATACAGGTAGCCGCAGGAGCTGCCAATGCCCACAACCAACAGCAGAATCAGCACAATGATCCGCTTGGGGGTGAATTTCATATCCGAATTATCTGCATTGACCAGCTTGATCCGCTGAACCACCGGGATCAGCATACGCAGGAACAAGGTCAAAACCACGCTCTCCACCGGGAACATACAAACATTTTTAAATACACGGGCAATGGCAAACATACCCATAATCTGGTCTTTTGCTTTTTCAGGGTTGCCCATATAGGAATACTGCCAAGCCAAAATTCCCGTCTGCAACACGATATTTACGCCAAAACAGATGAGAAAACGAGCCAGCATAACACGCCCGGCTGTGGGCTTCGCCCGATACAAGCAAAGCGAATAGATCATTGTGCTGGCAATCTCTGTCAACACAAAGGGCAGGAAATAATCGCCGTTGGGCCAGAGGATAAATCCAATGGTATCGGAAACGATGGCAGCCGGGATGGACACAATCGGTCCGAAAAGCATCGCACCCAGCGCCGTTGCCAGCATAGCGGTTTGAATACTCAGCTGGGGCCCAAGGGGAATAGCCAGAGGCTTGAGCGCAATGCGCAATGCGATCATCAAGGCTGTGACCACCAGCATGCGGGTGCTTTTGAGTTCTTTGGCTGCATCTACCCAGTATGCCTTAGAGAACGGATGGGGATACAGTGTCAGGGATCTTTCGTTTTTTGCCATAAAAATAACCTCCTTTTGTAACAGAAATCACCCTGCCCGACCTGCAAAAAATCCCCCAACGCTATGCGTTTGGGGGAGTGATATTCAGGCGCAGACAGGCTCAGCCTTAGGCTGAGTATCGTTGCTACATAAAGGAGGATCTCCTATATGGCGCAGCGGGTGCGGATACCTCATCGCGGGCAAAGCCCTTCGTCTGTCACTCAACTCCCCATTTTGACAGCACTTCACGCAAGGTTTCCTACTCTGTTCGCCCTTATCATACAACATCTGCATAAAAAAGTAAATAGTAATTTTACAAATGATTGTTTATCGTGCTAACGCCCGATAAAAATTGACAATTGATAATTGACAATTATGGAGTCCGCAAAGCGGACAATTTTAAATCATTTCCGTAGGAAATACCTTAATTGTCCATTGTCCATTGTTCATTGTCAATTAGAGCGTTAGCGATATAAATTCTGATTTATTTTCTTGCTATTTTTCTGCACGGCGGATATAATATAAGTTGAATAAATATAAGGAGAATCCTTTGTGAATAAAAAACATATTCTTTTGCTGACCACCGGCGGCACCATTGCATCTGTAGAGGGCGGACAAGGCTTGGAGCCCCACCGCAGCGGTGTTATGGATCGGGAAATTCAGCAGCTTCGAACATATTATGATATCACTGTCCGGGATGTGATGTGCCTGGATTCTTCCAATATCCAATCGGAGCAATGGCAGGAAATTGCCGCTGTTGTTTATGAATGCCGGAAGGATTTTGACGGCATTGTAATCTCCCACGGCACAGATACGATGGCATATACCGCCTCTGCTGTCACCTTTATGCTGCCCGGAATCGATCTGCCTGTGGTATTCACCGGCTCCCAGCTGCCCCTTTTGGATGTGCTCAGCGACGGACCGGACAATCTTCGCACCGCCTTTGCCATGGCAGCTTCCGGTTTAGGAGGCGTGTTCGTGGCCTTTGACCGTAAGGTGATGCTGGGCTGCAGAGCCGTAAAGGTTCGGGCATCGGGATTTTCTGCCTTTGAGAGCGTAAACTCCCGGTATGCTGCCCGGGTCAGCAACCGGGGTCTGGAAATTGACAGATCCGTGCTGATTCCCAGCCAAGGCCAGCCGGAACTGAAGAATCAGATCAGCAACCAGGTGTTTTTGCTGAAATTGACCCCCGGTCTTTCCCCTGATGTTTTTGATGCACTGGCGGCTATGGGTTACCGTGGGATTGTGGTGGAAGCCTTCGGTTTGGGCGGCATCAATGTGCTTGGTTCCGGTTTGGAGGGAATCCGCCGGGCAATCGAAAAGGGCATCAGCATCGTCGTCACTACCCAATGCCTGTATGACAGCTCAGATTTGCGGGTATACCAGGTAGGAAACCAGCTTCTGGAGCTTGGCGTTATTCAGGGCCGGGATATGACCACCGAATCCGCCCTTACCAAACTGATGTGGGCCCTGGGTCAAAACTTAAACCCGGATGAAATCACCAGCCTTTTTGCTCAAAATCTTTCCGGAGAAATCACAATAGAAATTGACAATTGACAATGGACAATTGACAATTAAGGAGACGAAATGGACAATTTAATTGAAACCAAAAGCTTTGATTTTGCTTACGCATTGTAAAGCTGTGCTCTTATTTGCAAACAGATAAAAAAGAATATATCCTGTCTAAACAGCTTTTGCGGTCCGGAACAAGCATCGGTGCCAATATCGTTGAAGCACAACAGGCGCAAAGCCGTGCGGATTTTGTTTCTAAAATGAGTATTTCCTTAAAAGAAGCTGTAGAAACCAATTATTGGCTTAGATTATTAAAATCCAGCAATCTTCTTTCCGAAAATGAGTATACTTCTATCTACACAGACTGTACCGAATTAGAAAAACTACTAACCTCTATTGTAAAATCTTCCCGTCAATAAGTACTAACTTGTTTCACCACATAATTGTCAATTGTCCATTGTCAATTGTCAATTATCCCGACTGTAAGGAGGAAATTTATGGATCCTATTTATGTAACCGGTCACAGAAATCCCGACACCGACTCCATCGTTGCCGCTATGGCGTACGCCGCTCTGCGCAATGCCGTTGGCGACCGGGAGTATGAAGCCGCCTGTTTGGGTCGGGTGTCCGACGAAACCCAGCTGGTGCTGGATCGTTTCGGCTTTAAGCCCCCCAAGCGCATTTACAATATGTTCACCCAGGTGCACGATTTGGATTTTGACACGCCGCCGCTGCTGGATGCAGCTGTGACGGTGGAGCGGGCGTGGAAGATGCTGTCTGCTCAAAAAAATATGAACTCCATCCCCGTTTCCAACGAGGACGGAACCCTTTACGGCCTTCTCAGCCGGGAGGACGTAGCCCGTTACAATATGGAGCAGACCCTCTCCGGTGTCCTGCGGAACATTCCGCTTTTTAATGTACTTTCCGTTTTGGAGGGCAAGGTCCTCAACGCCGCCGGTGAAAATATCGACACGGTAGAAGGTGAGGTTACCATCGGTCTGCCCCAAAGCCAGGAAAATCTGCTGTTCCAAAGCGCCGATTCTATCGTGCTGTGCGGTCATCAGCCGGATATGATCCGCAGAGCCCTGGAAATGAATGTAAACTGTTTGGTGCTTTGCCAAAGCGAACTGAGCGAAGAGCTGCGGAATATGGAAACCACCACCTGCATCATATCCACACCCTTTGATGCCTACCGGGCATCCCGGCTGATCTTCCAGTCCATCCCCGTAGGGCGGATCTGCTCTACAGAACATCTGGTTTGCTTCCATTTGAATGACCGGGTAGACGAGGTTCGGGAGCAAATGCTGAAATTCCGCCACCCCTGCTATCCCATTTTAGACGAAGAAGAAAAGGTTGCCGGCATTCTGACCCGGTATCACCTGCTGCGTCCCCGGAGAAAACGGGTGGTTCTTGTGGATCATAATGAGGCATCCCAGTCTGTTCCCGGTTTGGATGAAGCAGAGATTTTGGAGATTATCGACCACCACCGTTTGGCAGATATTCAAACGGCCACTCCCATTTATGTCCGCAATGAGCCTGTGGGCTCCACCAATACCATCATTGCCGGAATGTTCCAGGAACGGGGACTTATGCCCTCGCCCCATATGGCAGGTATGATGGCGGCTGCCATTTTGTCCGATACCGTTATGTTCAAATCCCCAACCTGCACCCAGCGGGATATCCGCACCGCCGAACGGATGGCACGGATCGCCAATATATCCCTGGAAGAACTGGGCAAAGAGATTTTCTCCGTTTCCGGCGAAAAGAGAAGCGCCCGTGATCTGCTGTTCTCCGACTATAAGGAATTCCACATTGCCGGTCATAATTTTGCCGTGGCGCAGGTCACCTGTGTGGACAGCCCGGCTATGCTGGCACGGAAGGCAGAATTTATGGAGCTGATGGAGCAAACCCGGCAGGAAAAGAACTTCTCTATGATGATCCTGATGCTCACCGATGTGCTGCTGGAAGGCACACAGTTGATTTATGTGGGTGATGATGAGACCATCTCCCAGGCATTTAATGTAAGGCCGAAGGAAAATACGGCCTTCCTGCCCCATATTATGAGCCGCAAAAAGCAGGTCATTCCGCTGCTTTCTGCTATGTGGGGTTAATTGCTCAAGAAGCTAAACTCATTCCCGAAAAACACTCAAATGCAAAATGCAGAATGCAGAATGCTAAATTATGGTATTTTCTTCGAAAATGATTTTAAATAGTCGCCTCTGGCGACACATTCATTTAGCATTTAGCATTTAGAATTCAGCATTGAACTTATGAGCGTTAGCGATATAAATTCTGACTTAACAAACCAATGGCTGAAGAAACCCGAAATTAGAGGGTAGAAAAATTAAAAATTCTATGTTATAATAAATTGTTATTTTTGTTGGGGAGGTAAATTATGGGTTTTGACGCTCTGCTGGGCAACGACCGGCTGAAACAAAATCTGACCGGCGCATTCGCCCGGAACCGGGTATCCCATTTTTACCTGATCTCCGGTCCTGCAGGCTCGGGTAAGAAAACTCTTTCCCGGCTTGTGGCGGCTGCGGCGATGTGCCGGGGTGAAAACCGTCCCTGTCTGAGCTGTTCCCATTGCCGCAAGGTAATGGCAAACACCCACCCGGATTTTATCACCATCCACGACCCGGAAAAAAAGCACGTACCGGTTGATCTGATCCGCAACGCCCGGTCTGATATTTTCATTCAGCCCAACGAGGCTGACCGGAAGATCTATCTTTTCCCCCGGGCCCAGGATATGCGTGTAGAGGCACAAAACGCCCTGCTGAAAATTTTGGAAGAGCCCCCTGCCTACGGCGTATTTCTGCTGCTGACGGACAATGCAGAAAAACTGCTGCCCACTGTCCGCAGCCGATGCACAGAGCTTTCTTTACAAGGTTTGCCGGAGAATATCCTGCGGCCTGCTTTGGCAAAAGAATGTCCCCAGGCAACCGCCCAGCAAATCACCGGCGCCATCAGCCGCAGCGGCGGCTACCTCGGTCAGGCTGTGGCGATCTTGCAGGAATCTGAAGACGCAACCCAGACGACCACCGCATTTTTGCAGGCTTACGCCAATTCCGACAGCTTTGGGCTGACCCAGGTTTTGGTGCCCATGGAAAAGTGGAAACGGGATGCCTTTGTGGAAGAATTGGAGCGCTGGCTGCCTGTTTTGGCAGATGCCCTTTCTGCCCGCAGCGGCAGCACCCCCACCCAGCCTATGGCAGATAAGATCTGTGCCGTTCGGTCCGGGCGGGATTTGATCCGTGCAATTTCTGCCCTGCAGAAAGCCATTGACTACGCCCGCAGAAACATATCCCCCGGCGCAATCTGCGGCTATCTGCAATGGGAATTACGATAAATATCCTCAGTTTTAAGGAGTACATTATGGAACAAACAATCAATAAAGACCAATCTGTGATTGTGGTGGATATTCAGTTCCGCCCCGGTCAGAAGGTCTATTTCTTTGATCCCGACGGAAAACAGTATAACACCGGAGATCATGTAATTATCGACACAGCCCGTGGTCCGGAATACGGCATCTGCACCGGCGGTAATCACGCTATCCCTGCAAAAGATGTGGTAGCTCCCCTCAGACCTGTTCTGCGGAAGGCAACTCCCCAGGACGAAAAGGCTATGGAAAACAACCGCAAAACAGAGGAAAAGGCATTCTCCGTCTGTCTGGAAAAGATCCAGGAGCTGCAGCTGGATATGCAGCTTGTCAGCGCAGAATGCTCCTTCGACGGCAGCAAGATTCTGTTTTTCTTCACTGCCGATGAACGGGTGGATTTCCGGGAATTGGTCAAAAACCTGGCTTCTGCATTCCACACCCGTATCGAGCTGCGTCAGATCGGCGTGCGGGACAAAGCCCGTATGGTTGGCGGTCTGGGCATCTGCGGCAGACCTTTCTGCTGTGCTACCTTCTTAGATGATTTCCAGCCCGTTTCCATTAAAATGGCAAAGACTCAGAATCTGAGCCTGAACCCCACAAAAATTTCCGGCACCTGCGGCAGACTGATGTGCTGCTTGAAATATGAGCAGGATGCCTATGAGGATCTAATCAAGAACAGCCCCAAGGTGGAGTCCTTTGTGGACACCCCCGACGGACGGGGCACCATTACCGAGATTGAATTGCTCCGCCAGAGGGTCAAGGTTCGTTTGGAGGATCAGCCGGAGACGGTGGTATCCTTTAAAAACGATGAGATTGCGATTTTCCGCAGCGGCAAGGCCAAGAAGACAGATCCCCCTATCCCTGCAGATTGGGCTCCCATTTCCGGAAACAAAGCCCCTCGCCGCCGCTTTGAAAGCGAAGAGAAATTTATGGGTCTGGATGCCATTAAGTTCCGCTACAGCACCGATACCGTAGCCGACAGCGTGGAGGAAGATTCTGCTTCCGCCCAGGCACCTGCAGAGGAAGCTAAGGAAAACCGCAGCAACCGGAAAAACCGCAAGCCTAAAAAGGTAGTCAAGGTTGCGCCGAATCCGGAAGAAAAAGCAAAATCGGAAGAACCCAAGGCAAAACAGGAAACTCCCAAAGCCAAGCAGGAAGCGCCCAAGGCAAAGCAGCCTAAGCAGGAGCAGCCCAAACAGGCCGATGCCGGGGAAACCACCGAAAAGAAAAAGCCTCAAAACCGCCGCCATTACCACCATCACCGTAAACCCAAATCCGGCGAAAATAAAGGACAATAAAGAGGTTAAAAGGCTTGACCGATTTGGTCAAGCCTTTTCCATTATGAGAGGTCTGAGGAAAGATCGGTCAGCACGCCGGAAAGCTTGGCGTTGACCATATCAAAATCGGAAACTGCGTCCATAATTTGCCGGTATGCCCGGTTTTTGCCGGCGGCCTGCAATTGCTGCGCCAGCTCTGCCAGCTCCTGGGCGTGGGCATCGTTGTGCATTACCATAAATTTCATCAGCGCCAGCATTTCGTCCATAGGGGTATCTCCATCCGGCTCGTTGTGCTCGTGGGAGAAATCTCCGTGGGAATGGAGCACGGCAGACCGTTTTACGCCGGAAACCTGGTACATACGGTCGTTGGATATCACGATCTCCACCTGCAGGTGGGGATCGAATAATTTTTTAAGGCTGTCTGCACTCATAAGACCGTTGGAAACCTTGCTGGCGGCGCCGCTGTGATGATTGTCAATGGTCTCCCGGCTCATGCCGTGGGCAATTGTCAGGCGTCCGTTTTCCTTTAAAAGACCGCAGAGGGTTTTGATCAACCGCCGGGGGTCGGGAAAATGGGGGAAGGCGTTATAGACCACGATGGCATCAAATTTGCGGTCAAATTCCGTTTCCTCCACATCGCCGCAGATTACCTGTACACGGCTGTCGTTTTCATATTTTTTGGCGGCAATTTTTGCCATCTCCGGGGCAATGTCAATGCCTGTAACAGAGGAAACGTTGCGATCTAAATAGTAAGGAAACATCACGCCTGTTCCGCAGGCAACATCCAAAATGTCCATATTTTCTGTAACTTCGGCGTTGTCCAAAATGGTGCCGATGATCTTGTCGCTTTTGATCATTTCTGCATCCCAATTGGTGGCGCAGCGGTCAAAAAATTCAATAATGTCTTTTTTATCCATAAAATCCTCATTCAAAAAAGGTAGTGGTGTCGATTTTTTGGTAGCCGCCGAAGCTGCTGGGGCAGGCGAAAATTTCTTCTGCCAGCTCTGCACCTAAAAATGCCGAGGTAACTTCGTTGGTTTTTGCGGTGATGTCAATATCAGCAAAAGCTTCGGGATAAACAGTCTTGGCGATGAACCAGGTGTTAATGAGGGAAATTTCGTAGTTTGTGTAGTAGGCGTTATAGGCCATTTCCAGGTAAACCTCGCCGTTCTGCCAGGCATTACAGGTATCAAACATTGTGGGATCTTCTGCATAAAGGGGCTTGATGTTTTTCACGGCTGCGGCGTCCATAATGATGATATCCATATCTTCGCCCAGTTCCACGAATTTTTCCTCTTCGATGGAGCCTACGCCTTTCATACCCAAACCGCTGACTGCATTTTTAACCCCGGCGATCTGGAAGGAGACATAGTTTTCCGCAGTCATCAGATGATTGGTAGTGCCCCAGTTGCCCAAGCCGCAGATGTAAGCCTGTGGCTTTTCCTCTTCGGGGATACCGGCAACTCTTTCTTCAATGGCTGCCTTTTCATCGGCAACAAACTGCATAAGCGCAGCGGCTTTTTCTTCCCTTGCGAAGATTTTACCCAAAAGCGCCATAGAGTTTGAAAATTTTTCATCAAATACGCCGTTGGCACCGGTGCTGAGGGTGATGACAGGCACACCCAGCTGCTCCTGCAGCGCATTGGATTTATCCACATCCTCAAATTCGGAGATGACGATATCGGGGTTGCAGGAGAGGATTTTCTCTGCCTCTGCCGTCTGCGCCATAGGACCGCCCACACCGCAGGAGGGAAGTTGGGACAAAATTTCCTCATACGCCATCACATAAGGTCTTGCCACAGCATCGAACATCTGCGGTCTTTCTGTTAAGGACAGGTTGTCGATATCCTCCACGCCGCAAAGCAGGCGCATATCCCCAACATAGCTGTACATCCGCAGTGCGCCTGCTCCAATGCAGACTACCCGGCTGTAACTTCCGGGAGTTACGGTGACTTCCCGACCGATCATATCGGTAACGGTAATTTGGGAAGCTTCCGGGTTGCCGGAGGTTTCATTTGGTTCTGTTTCCGGGGAATTCTGCTGACCGCAGGCACACAGGGTCAAAACCATAACGAAGGCAAGCAAGAAAGCAAACAGTCTTTTAGCGTTCATAGTGATATCCTCCTAATATGACTTTTTGGTTATCTATCTGGGTGATTTTCACATCAATATCGTAAATATCCCGGATGATCTCTTCGGTAAATATCTCTTTTCCGCCGGCGTATTTTACAATGCCGCCCTTCATAAAGAAGAATTTATCCCCAAAATAGAGGGCTTGGTTCAAATCGTGCAGGGAGGAGAGAATGCTGATGTTTTTCTCCCTTGCCAGCTTCTTTGCCTCCTGAATAATCAGCTGCTCGTTGGCAATATCCAGGTTGCCGGTGGGCTCGTCAAAGACCATCAGCTTCGGCTCCTGGGCCATAGCCCGGGCAATGGCAATTTTTTGCTTTTCACCGCCGGACAAAGCTTCTGCGCTGCGGTTTGCAAAATCCAAAAGCTCCATATCCTCCAGGATTTTTTCTACGGCAATATAATCATTCAAACCGGCCTTCATTCCGAAATAGGAAATCCGCCCCATCAGCACGGAATCGAATACCGTCAGGTCGCCGAAATGGATGTGCTGAGGCACATAGGCGATTCGTCTGGCCCGTTCCCGTCGGGGCATTTTCAGCAGGTTTTCTCCCTCGAAGGAGATGCAGCCGTTTTGGGGTTTTTCAATGCCTAAAATGTTCTTGAATAAGGTGGTCTTTCCGGAGCCGTTTTTGCCCAGAATGATGCCGATCTCGCCCTGACCCAGCTCCAAGGATGCGCCGCTTAGCACGGGATTTCCGTGGGAACTGTAGCGAAAATGCAAATTGTCAACTTTTAGCATTTGTGGTTCTCCTTTCTGCTGAAAATAATGGCGATAAAGAAAGGAGCGCCCAGCAAAGAGGTGATTGCGCCCACAGGCAAAGCAGAGCCGCTGCCCAGGCAACGGGATGCGGTGTCAGCCAAAAGCAGGAGCAGACTGCCGCTGAAACAGGAAACAGGGATGGTTGCCCGGTGATCCTGCCCCAAAAGCTTTTTGGTAATATGGGGGCAGATCACGCCCACAAAGCCGATTACACCCAAAAAGGAAACACAAACCGCAGTAATCACAGAGGCTAGCAGCAAGGAAATAAACCGCAGTCGTTCCACTTGAACGCCCATAGTTTTGGCGGTGGCTTCACCGCTGAGCAGGGCATTGTACTTCCAGGACATCAGCATAAAAAATAGGATTCCGATAACGACCACAGTCAGCATAATCCAGTCGGTGCGGTAGGTGGCTCTGCCCAAGTCGCCAAAGCTCCAGATGACGGCGGCGGAAAGACCAACGTCGGTGGCGTAAAACTGTAAAATTGCGGTGGCGGCGGTCCAAACAGAGCCGATGGCAATGCCTGCTAATACCACCACATTGGGAGAAAAGGAACGCAGGGTGCAAAGCGCCAAAATCAAAAGCACCGAGCCTGCGGCAAACAAAAATGCCAAAATGCTGGTGGCAAAGGGATTTGCGCCCAGATCAAAGTTTTTTACATTGCTGCCGGTGGAGAGAAAACCGCCTGCGAAGGCAATGATGGAAAGATTTGCGCCGAAAACAGCGGCGTTGGATACACCCAAAGTGGAGGGGGATGCCATAGCATTGTTCAGGCTGGTCTGCATAATCAGACCGGCAACGGATAGTCCGGCACCGGCAATTACCGCCGCCAGAATCCGGGGAATGCGGATATTCCAAATAATCCGGTTGTGAGCAGGTGTACCCAGACCCCAAAGGGCACGGATACCCTCGGCAAGGGTCATATTGGAAGAGCCTGCAAACAGGCAGGCAACTGCCAAAAATACCACTGCCAATATCATAAAAAGGATCACCAGACGGTTTCTCCGGCGGGCCTTTTCCATTTTCAGCATACTGTTCATAAAATACTCCTGTTGTGATATCAATGACATTAACGAAATGACATTGTGTTGTGCTGTGGGGGAATTATAGCATAAAATGAAGGCGGTTGTAAGCCCCCCTGGGGGATGAAATATTGGATCTTAGAATATTTTTCTTGCTAAGGGGGCAGCGTTGTGATATGCTAATAATGGAAAATTCGGAGCAATTTGGAAAGGGGTAAAATTATGCTGCTGATGATTCAAAACGAGCATATATGTTTGACGGTGGATACCCTGGGTGCAGAAATGCTGAGTCTGCGTTCTGCCGAGGGAATCGAATATCTGTGGCAGGGTGACCCGGCATACTGGCCGGACCGTGCGCCGGTGCTGTTCCCCTTTATCGGACGGCTGACCAATAACAGCTATTGCTATCGGGGCAAGAAATACCCTATGGAGATTCACGGCTTTGCCAATAAAATGGAGTTTGAACCGGTGGAGCAGGGTACGGATTATCTGATTCTGGAGCTGAAAAGCACCATTGTGACCATTGCCCGATACCCCTTCGATTTTTCCCTGCGGATCATTTATGCCCTGAATCGGAACAAGGTGGAAATTGTCTACCAGGTGGAAAACCGCAGCCAGCGGCATATGCCTTTCGGAATCGGCGGTCATCCCGGCTTCCGGGTGCCCCTGCTGCCGGAGGAGAGCTTTGAAGATTACGAGCTGGAATTTACATACCCCTGTAAGCCGGATCGGGTGGGCTTTACCCCTGCCGTTTATCTGAGCGGTCACGATGAAGCGTATCCCTTTGAAAAGAAACTGGATCTGCGCCACGACCTGTTTGACGAAGATGCCATTATTCTGAAAAATATGAGCCGGGAAATCACCTTGCGTTCCAAGATCTCACGCCGGGGTGTGTGCGTCAGCTACCCGGATATGCCCTATCTGGGCATTTGGCATTGGCCCAAAACCGATGCCCCCTATGTGTGCATCGAGCCCTGGTCCAGCCTGCCCTCCCGGCAGGATGTGGTGGAGGACTTTGCCTGCAAGAGCGACCTTGTGCAATTGCCTCCCAATGCCACCTACGAAAACCAGTGGGCGATTACCGTGTTTTAAAAAAGGCATCACTTAAAAGCGTGCTGAAAGAGAGACGAACAAATATGGGAAAAAATTTCAGAATCCCCCCCGATTGGGCAGGAATTATTATTTTTTCTGTCGTATTGGTGAGCGGTCTTGTTCTGAGAATTATAGGAGTTACAGCGAATTACCCATTTTACCGCGACCCCGGTTTCTATATGATGATCGCATCGATATACCTCCCGCTGATGATTCGCTCTTTCGAATTTTCAACCGAGGAACTATGCGTTACCTATATGTTCTTTTTTAAACGCCATATATGTATTGACCGAATTAGTTCAATTCGGTTTGTAGCAGAACGGGGCAAGCCTGGTTTGGCGATATTTCTTGATGGACAGGGCGCAGCAACCGACAACCGCCTGTTCTTTAAAGCAGTTTTCCATCCTCGCAGGATCATCAGAATCAGCGTTTGGGAGGATGATGTGGAAGATTATCTGAAAAAGCTGAGTGCTTTATATAACAATGTCAGATTAGGCGATTCCTATATAGCGTGGAAAATGCTCAAAGCAAAGCGAAAATTAAAAAACTAAAAAATGCAAAGGGGAGTGCTGCAAAATGTTGTAGCACTCCCTATAACTATGTATTTGTCTATATCCTGCGGATGTAGGGGCGGATATTATCCGCCCGCGGGCGACTGATAGTCGCCCCTACGGATTCTACCGGTAGATTTGCGTATTTTACAACACGCCAATTTTTTATTTTAAATTCAGTGTGCCGAAGAATTGGGGCAGGTGGAAGCAAGGTTTGTGATATTCTATGGGATTCCAGGCAATGAAATGGGGCTGCACCGTTTCGTCGCCGCATTTATAGAAGTTTGCCCGCAGGGTCATACCGGAAGTTAGCTGAAAATCCGGAACGAAGATCTGCACGAAGCTGACGGGGATCTGGAATTCCACGCCCCAGCCATCGGGAAGCTCAAAGGGCTTGATCTGCAGATTTTCGGACAGATAATTCTCATACAGCCGATACCGCATAACATCGGGTTTGCCAAAACCGGCGTAGAAAGCACCGTTGGGGTTAAATTCAAAGTTAAAATAGCGGTCATTGGATTCCGGGCTGAAGAAAAATTCCAAACAGCTGTCCAAATACACCGGAGCCAACGGACCGGTATGCTGACGCTTGATATTCTTTTCCTTCACGCAAAGGCGGATATACAGGGCGTTTTCGTCCCAGGCAGCCTGGGCCTGGGGCACAATGCTGCGCACATCCGACCACAAATGCTGATCGATAGCCACGGCAGGAATGGCAGACCAGTCCGGATTGCCGTTTGCATAGATTACATCATAGGTTTTCATAAGGTTACCTCCTTGGATTTTTCTTATTGTACCACACTTTTCCCAAAATGGAAAAGATTTTTTAGCGCGCTGTATATTTCTGCCACCGGCGGCAAACAATACCTGCGGACACCATTTACAGGAGGTTTGATTTATGAAAAAAGTTCGGATTGTGAGCCTGGTGTGCGCCGCAGCCTGTCTGCTGGGCTTATCCGCCGGTGTGCTGGCGGCAGAGGTGGACTGCGATGCCACTTATTGCTTTACCGCCCAGGATTTTTCCGGTGAGGAAGAAGTGGCTGGCATCTGCATCACCCAGCTCCCCGATCCCCAGACCGGCACGGTTATGCTGGGCAGCCGGGTTCTGCGCCAGGGGGATATTCTGACGGCGCAGCAGCTGGAGCAGATGACATTTTGCCCCCTGCGCACCCAGGAGGATGCCACCGCAACGGTGACATACCTGCCTATCTACAAAAACAGGGTAGAACCAAGCACCACGATGACCATTTCCATTCGGGGCAAGGAAGATAAGATGCCCGTGGCAGAGGATTCTGCCATAGAAACCTACAAAAATCTGCCAAACGAGGGTAAATTGAAGGTCACCGATCCGGAAGGTGAGACTTTGACCTACACTCTGATCCGCAACCCCCGTCGTGGTGAAGTGACCATCGGAGAAGACGGCACTTTCACCTATACCCCCAAGAAAAACAAAGTCGGCGTGGATTCTTTCGTGTATACAGCCACCGATCCTGCAGGCAATGTATCCCGGCAGGCTACCGTAACGGTGCAGATTCTCAAGCCCACCGACAGCCGGCAGTATGCCGATACTATGGGTCTCGACTGCCGTTTTGAGGCAGAATGGATGAAAAACACCGGTCTGTTCACCGGTGAGAGCATTGGCGGCGAAAACTGCTTTTTCCCGGAAAAAACCGTCAGCCGAGGAGATTTTCTGGCAATGGCAGTAAAAACCCTGGATATACCCCTGGAAGAGGTGGATTATTCCGGAATCCCGGAGGATGTTCCCATGTGGCTCAAGCCTTATGTGGGCGCAGCAATTCGATCCGGCCTGCTGGAAGGCTGGCCTCAGACCGAGTCCGGCAGCTTTGATGCAAGCCGTGATATCACCGGGGCAGAGGTTGCAGTGCTGCTGCAAAATGCTCTGGATCTGACGGCGGTGGAATCGATCAGCCAGGCAGAGGAAATTCCCGTTTGGGCATCGGATGCGGTGGCGGTTTTGAGCCAGTATGGTGTGGAGCTTCAAGGTGATACGGCGATCACAAGAGCCCAGGCAGCTCAGATGCTGTACCAGGTGAATACCCTGGCAATTTTGGCTCCTGGGATGGATGTTTTCCGTATGCAGTAAAATAATCAAGGAGGGGCGTTGCCCCTCCTTAAAAATTTAATTTTCCCGGATCAGTGCGTGCTCCATATTTTTGCCCACGCTGTAGCAGAAAACATTATCCCGGGCAGGCTCCAGATCGGTGAGCATACCTCTTGTGCCGTAAACTGCGTAGCTGCGGAACAGAAGCGGACACAGCAAACCCTTGTCCATAACATACTTATAAAGGCTGTAGTAGTTGCCGTGGTTGTCCAAAGCATCCAGGCAGAGGGAATATGCGCCCACTTCGTTCACACCGCCGTAGCTGAGCTCGCCGTAGGTGTGGAAGAAGGGGGAAAGATCCATATTGGGGGAGAGAATGGTTTGACCTAAATAAAGGTCGTAATCTCTGGTGTAAATGGCATAGTTGTATTCGTTGCCGGAAAGCTCCTTGAGGGTAACCCGTAAACCGCCGGCGGAGAGCATATCCGCGATGGATTTGGCAACCCGGACACGAAGGCTGTCGCCCTTATTGACCAGCAGAACCACTTCCTCGCCTACCATCAGCTGGCTTTGCACCGCAGAGGCAAATTTTTCCTGAGAATAGGCATACCGGGAAGCCAAATTCTGATTGTAGTAGGGGAAATTGGGAGATGCAGGCAAAGTAACGGGCGTGGCATAGCCCCGATAGTATTCATCGGCCAGAAATTCCCGGTCAATGGCGTGGGTCAGGGCAATACGGATCACATCGTTGGAGAAAACCTCGCTGTCAGCAGAGCAGGCCAGGTACATAAACATACCGTTTTCGCAGTTCCAAAGCTCGTAGTCGGAACGGTAGTCGGCGAAATAGTCCGAGCAGGGGTCTGCGCAGACCAAATCCACATCGCCAAACTGAAATTCGTCCCGGATCTGATTGTTGGATTCGGCTTCCAGCAGTGTAATGGAGGATGCTGTAACTACCATCGGATGTTGGAACCAGTTGTCAGAACGGCGGCGAAGACGGGCTAAATCGCCGGTCTCATCCAGCACATAAGGGCCGGTTCCGGAGGGACGCTCACTTTCTAACTCCACTTCCGGGATGATGGGAATATCCAGAAGCAGGGGGAGGTTTTCCATAGGCGTATCCAGCTTGACCTGAACGCCCTGATCCTCGGTTACGGTGATTTCCGTGATATGCTGAAATCTGCCCTTATAAAGCTTGCTTTCCTTTGCCGCCAGCAGGGTAGCTGCCACATCCTGGGCAGCAACAATGGCGCCGTTGGAAAATCTTGCATCTTCCACATAGAAGGTATAGGTTCGGGAATCTGCGCTGATTTTGTATTGCTTGCAGAGGATAGGCTCGGTTTCGTAGTTCCGGTTTACGGCAAACAAACCCTGGTACAAAAGGGAGATAATCACCCGGTTGGTATAATCGTTGCAGGTTAAGGGGTTGAGGGTCTTTTCCCGATAGTAGATCAGGGTAAGGGCCTGATCCTTGGCAGGTTCTGTATTTTCGGCTGAGATAACCTCTCCTAAACCGTCGCCGGTGGGCTCGTAGGGGCCCGTTTCTGTGCAGCCGGCGAGCAGGGAGACAGTCATTGCCAAAGCAGCAATGATGCATACTAACTTTTTCATCAGCCCGGTCTCCTTTTTTGATAATTACTGCTGCATACCTGCGGCAACATCCTTGTCGCGGCAGCATTTTTTGTATTTTTTGCCGCTGCCGCAGGGGCAGGGATCGTTAGGTCCAACCTTACCGGTATTGCGCACAGGCTGCTGCTTTACAGTCTTGTCAGCCGTGCCGGAGGTGCCGGTTTCCTTGGCAACCTTCACCCGTTTGACTTCCTGCGCAGGGCGAAGCTGAACAGCGAACATCCGGCGGACAGTTTCCTCCCGGATTGCGGTGATCATCGCCTGGAACATTTCAAAGCCTTCTTCTTTATAGGCAATAACGGGGTCGTGCTGACCGTAAGCCCGCAGACCGATGCCCTGCTTCAGATCGTCCATGGCATCGATGTTGTCCATCCAGTATTCGTCAACCACCCGGAGCATAACCACCCGTTCCAGCTCACGCATAGTGCCGCTGCTATAAGCATTTTCTTTGGCATCGTAAACTGCCATTGCCAGATTATAAACGGCCTCTTCCACCTGAGCGGCCTTTGCACCGTCTTCCGGCAGGGGAGCATCCTTCACAAGGAAGAATTTGCCGATCTCTGCCATCAGGGCTTTACGGCCATCCTCGTCCAGAACGCCGCCGGCAGTGCCCAAACAGTCGGCAACGGCGGAGCGAACCACATCCCGGATCATATTTTCCATACTCTCCCGCAGATCTTCGCCGTCAAGAACCTTCTGCCGCTGGGCATAGATCACTTCACGCTGGGTGTTCATAACATTATCGTATTCCAAAACGCTCTTTCTGGAACGGAAATGGCGGCTTTCCACATTGCGCTGGGCATTTTCCACTGCGCCGGAGAGAATCTTGGCATCAATGGGGGTATCCTCGTCCAAGCCCAGCGTGTCCATCATCGCCATAATCCGATCGGAGGCGAACAGACGCATCAGATCGTCCTGCATACTCAAATAGAACCGGCTTTCACCAGGGTCACCCTGACGGCCGGAACGGCCCCGAAGCTGGTTGTCAATACGCCGGGATTCGTGACGTTCTGTGCCGATGATGAAAAGACCGCCGGCATCCCGAACTTTTTGCGCTTCTTCTGCCATTTGTGCCTTAAATTGGCTGTGAAGCCGTTCGTATTCTGCCCGAATGGAAAAGATCTCCGGGTCGGAGGTTTCGGAGTAGGCATTGGCCTGCTGCAGCAGCTCCTCGGGAATATCCCGCTTGCGCAGCTCGTTCATGGCCATATATTCGGCGTTGCCGCCCAGCACGATATCCGTACCACGGCCTGCCATATTGGTGGCAATGGTAACAGCACCGAATTTGCCGGCCTGGGCAACGATTTGGGCTTCCTGCTCGTGGTTTTTGGCGTTAAGCACGCTGTGGGGGATGCCGCTCTTTTTCAGCACCTTGGACAGCAGTTCGCTCTTTTCAATGGAAACCGTACCCACCAGCACAGGCTGACCCTTTTCATAACAGGTTTTTACCTGCTCCACAATGGCACGGAATTTACCCAGCTCGGTCTTATAGACCACATCGGAGCGATCCATCCGGACCACAGGCCGGTTTGTGGGAATCTCCACCACATCCAAATTGTAAATTGCGCCGAATTCTTCCTCTTCCGTCAGCGCAGTACCGGTCATGCCGGAGAGCTTGTTATACAGCCGGAAGAAGTTTTGGAAGGTGATGGTGGCCAAAGTCTTGCTTTCGCTGGCAACCTCCACGCCCTCTTTGGCTTCGATCGCCTGGTGCAGACCTTCGTTGTACCGTCTGCCGTACATCAGTCGTCCGGTGAACTCATCAACGATGATGATTTCCCCGTCTTTGATCACATAGTCGATATCCCGTTTCATCAGACCCCGGGCTTTCATCGCCTGGTTCAGATGGTGGGAGAGGGTGGCATTTTCGCCGTCACCTAAGTTTTCCACGCCGAAATGGCGCTCTGCCTTGGCAATGCCGGAGGCAGTCAGAGAAACAGAGTGGGATTTTTCATCTATGATGTAGTCGCAGTCGTAGCTGTCCATCTCCTCTTTCTCGTCGGTCTTGGCAAAGACCTTCTTCCGCAGACCGGCAACGAATTTATCCGCCATTTCGTAAAGCTGGGAGGAATCTTCGCCTTTGCCGGAGATAATCAGAGGGGTACGGGCTTCGTCGATCAAAATGGAGTCCACCTCGTCGACAATGGCAAAGGCGTGTCCACGCTGGACAAGCTCGGTTTTGTAGATTGCCATATTGTCACGAAGGTAGTCAAAGCCCAATTCGTTGTTGGTGCAGTAGGTGATATCCGCAGCGTAGGAAATACGCCGTTCTGCCGGCTTCATACCGGGGATGACCAAGCCTACGGTCAGACCCATATAGCGGTGAACCTTGCCCATCCATTCCGAGTCGCGCTTGGCAAGATAATCGTTGACGGTAACAACGTGAACGCCTTCTCCTGTAAGGGCGTTCAGATAGCAGGGCATAACCGCAACCAGGGTCTTGCCTTCACCGGTTTTCATTTCCGCAATGCGGCCCTGATGCAGAATGATGCCGCCCAAAAGCTGCACGGGGTAAGGACGCATACCCAAAACACGGGCGGATGCCTCCCGGATGGCGGCAAAGGCCTCCGGCAGAATGTCGTGCAGGGTTTCACCCTGGGCAAGACGGGCTTTCAATTCCACAGTCTTATTTTTCAACGCTTCTTCGGAAAGGGCCTTGTATTCTTCCTCCAAAGCGAGGATTTTCTCTAAGGTGGGACGGATCTTTTTGATCTCCCGATCGGAACGGGTGCCGAAAATTTTTGCAAAAACTCCCATAAGCAGCTCCTTGTTTGCTTTTTTTCATAGTTACCTGACATTATAACATAAAGAAAAGAAAAATAATAGTCAAAAATGTAAACATTTCAAAACAATAAAATTGGGGTCCATCCCGGACCCCAAATCTTATAAATGATTGTTTATCGTGCTAACGCCCGATAAACAATCAAATGCAAAATGCAAAATGCAGAATGCTGAATTGAGGTATTTTCTTCGAAAATGATTTCAAATAGTCGCCTCTGGCGATACATTCATTCAGCATTTAGCATTTAGCATTCAGCATTGAATTTATGAGCGTTAGCGATATAAATTCTTATTTATGCAAAAGGATTGGTTTTTTCCTGAATAACCAGCAGGTCGGAGATGATGGAATTGCTGACCAGGAATCCTTCCGGGGTCAGATGCCAGCGGCCATCGAAGGTCTGATCTGCCAAACCCTGCTCTTTGCACTGCAAAAGCATTTTTTCCAAGGGGGCAAAGGGCAGCAGATATTTCCTTTCGTATTTGGCCGGGTCGATGCCGGAGGCGGTGCGCAGCCGCATCATCAGATATTCGCCTGCACGCTCTCTGGGGGAGATTTCCTGCAGTTCCCGCAAAACCATACCGCCGCTGCGGATGCCTTCAATATAGCCTTCCAAATCCCGGATGTTGGCAAAACGGCTGCCGCCGAAATCCGAGCTGGCATCCGGACCGAAGCCCAAATATTCGCCGCCGGTCCAGTATTTCATATTGTGCCGGGAGACCATACCCTTGCGGCAGAAATTGGAAATTTCATACTGTCGGTAGCCGTGTTCTTTCAGAACCTGCACTGCCCGGAGGTACATATCTGCCTGGGTGTCATCGTCTGCCATATTGTAAAAATCCCGGCATTCGTAAAGAGGAGTTCCCTCTTCTACCTTCAAGCCGTAGCAGCTGATGTGATCCGGCTTTAACCGCAGCACATTGCGCAGAGTTTTCTCCCAATCCTGCAGCCGCTGGCTGGGAAGACCGTACATCAGATCCACAGATACATTGCGGAAGCGGTGCTTGCGGATTTTCTGCACCGCCATAACTGCCTCCTGGTAGCTGTGGGGGCGTCCCAGTTTCTTCAAAATATCGTCATTGTCGCACTGGATGCCTAAGCTGACCCGGTTGAATCCTTCGCTGCGCAGACGGCGCAGAAGCCGGTCGGTAACGGAATCAGGGTTGGCTTCGAAGGTGATTTCTGCGGTGGGGCTCACATCGAAACTCTTGCGGACGGCCGCCAAAATCGTTGTCATTGCGTCTGCGCCCAGAAAACTGGGTGTGCCGCCGCCGAAATAGATAGTGTCGACAATGTGGTTGGGAGTCTGAGGACCGGATTCCCGGATGTGGGCGCAGATGGCCTGCACATAGCCGTCAAAATTCAGTTCTTTTTTGCCGGAAAGGGAGTAAAAGTCGCAGTACTGACATTTGCTCTTGCAAAACGGCACGTGGACATAGATTCCCAGAGGGATCTTGTTTTTTCGTTGTAATAAAGCCATAGGGCCTCCTGAATCAATCTTCGTCTAATTTGAGCACCGCCATAAAGGCCTCGGAGGGAACGGAAACAGTACCGAATGTACGCATCCGTTTTTTGCCCTCTTTCTGCTTTTCCAAAAGCTTCTTTTTCCGGGTGATATCGCCGCCGTAGCACTTGGCAAGCACGTCCTTGCGCAATGCCTTGATGGTTTCACGGGCAATGATCTTGCCGCCGATGGCAGCCTGCACCGGAATCTCAAACTGGGCACGGGGAATGTTTTCCTTCAGCTTTTCGCAGATTTTTCTGGCTCTGGGGTAGGCGTTGTCCGCAAAGAGAATGAAGCTCAGTGCATCCACAATGTCGCCATTGAGCAGAATATCCAGCTTCACAAGACGGCTGGGACGGTAGCCGATGAGCTCATAGTCCAAAGAACCGTAACCCCGGGTTCGGGATTTGAGCGCATCGAAGAAGTCGTAAATAATTTCGTTCAGAGGCATTTCGTAATGCAGCTCCACCCGGTTGGCATCCAGATAGACCATATCCCGAAATTCGCCCCGTCGGGAGGTGGCAAGATCCATAATGTTGCCAACATATTCCTGGGGCGCCATCAGATTCACCTTTACAAAAGGCTCTTCTGCCAGCTGGATTTCCATAGGATCGGGATAGTCCAGAGGATTATCCACCATCATAACCTCGCCGTTGTTTTTGGTGATGCGGTAGACAACGTTGGGGGCAGTGGTGATCAGATCCAGGTTGTATTCCCGTTCCAGCCGCTCCTGAATAATTTCCATATGCAGAAGTCCCAAAAATCCGCAGCGGAAGCCAAAACCCAGAGCAATGGAGCTTTCCAGCTCGTAGCTCATAGAGGCATCATTAAGCTTTAGTTTTTCCAAAGCTTCCCGAAGATCCTGGTATTTTGCGCCGTCTGCCGGGTATACGCCGGAATAGACCATAGGCTGCACCTGCCGGTAGCCGGGCAGGGCTTCAGAAGCAGGATTCTCCACGGAGGTTACCGTATCGCCCACACGGGTATCGGCAACGTTTTTAATAGAGGCGGTGATATAGCCAACTTCGCCTGCACCCAGCGCATCGGTGGGGGTCAGACCCAAAGGATTCATCTTGCCCACTTCCACAACCTTGTAAACTGCGCCGGTGGCCATCATCTTAATATCCATACCGGGCTTGACAATGCCTTCTTTCACCCGAACGTAGACGATAACGCCCCGGTAGGAGTCGTACTGGCTGTCAAAAATCAGCGCCTGCAGGGGTGCTTCCCGGTTGCCGGTGGGAGCAGGAACGCCCTGGACTACCATTTCCAGAACGGAACGGATGTTGATGCCGTTTTTGGCGGAGATCTCCGGAGCATCTTCCGCAGGAATGCAGATGATATCCACAATTTCAGCCTTGACCTCCTGGGGTCTGGCGGCAGGCAGATCAATCTTGTTGATAACCGGCAGCACTTCCAGTCCTGCATCGGTGGCGAGGAAGGTGTTGGCCATAGTCTGAGCTTCCACGCCTTGGCTGGCATCCACCACCAGCACTGCGCCTTCACAGGCGGCAAGAGAGCGGCTGACTTCGTAGTTAAAGTCCACGTGACCGGGGGTGTCGATCAGATTCAGAGCATAGGTTTCCCCATCGTCGGCGTGGTAGGTCAGCTGGACAGCCCGGGCTTTGATGGTAATACCCCGTTCCCGTTCCAGATCCATAGAGTCCAGAATCTGCTCTTCCATTTCCCGGCGGTCAATGGCGTTGCATTCCTCCAAAAGACGGTCAGCCAGGGTGGACTTACCGTGGTCAATATGGGCAATGATGGAAAAATTTCTGATTTTGGAAAGTTCTGTCATATTGTTCACTCCAAATGTTTGAATACATTATCCTTTATTATACCGAATTTTTCCTGTGTTGTAAACTGTATCTTTTTGCAAAATTCCGGGAATAATGGCTGTAGCCGCGACAAAATACGAGAAAAACAAAAAAAGTTATAGAAAAAACCTTGCCAAATGGGATTTTTCGGGGTATAGTCTGTTAGCTAAGAAATATATAGGGGGAAAAGATATGAGTGCAACGAAAAAGCCCGCCAAAAATACAGAGGACTTGCAGACTGCGCTGCAGGAAATGATCGTAAAGGGTAAAAAGGAAGGCATGGTTCCTATGTCCGAGCTCAATGCCCTGCTGGAAAAGATGGATCTGACGCCGGATAAGATCGAGGAGATCTACGACCGCTTCGAGGCTATGAATATTCAGCTGGTAGGCGCAGAGCTGGATCTGGACCTGGGCGACGATGTGGATATGGTACTGGGCGATGACCTGGGCGACGATCTGGACCTGGGCGTGATCGACGAAGAAGAATTGGTGGATCCTGTGGATCTGGCTGCGGAATTTAACCTGGATGACCCGGTTCGGATGTACCTGAAAGAGATCGGCCAGATCCGTCTGCTGACGGCTGACGAGGAAGTGGATCTGGCAAAGCGGGTCTCCGAGGGCGATCAGGCTGCCAAGGATAAGCTGACAGAGGCAAACCTCCGTCTGGTGGTGTCCATTGCCAAGAAATATTCCGGCAGAGGTCTGCATATCCTGGATCTGATCCAGGAGGGCAACACCGGCCTGATCCGCGCGGTTGATAAATTCGATTGGACAAAGGGAAATAAATTCTCTACATATGCAACCTGGTGGATCCGGCAGGCCATTACCCGTGCTATTGCCGACCAGGCCCGGACGATTCGTGTGCCGGTGCATATGGTGGAGGTTATCAATAAGGCAACTCGGTGCAACCGGAAACTGGTGCAGGAACTGGGCAGAGAGCCTACTGTGGAAGAGATTGCAGCAGAGCTGAATCTGCCTGTGGAAAAGATCATCGAAGCAAACCGCACAGCTGCGGATACCTTGAGCCTGGATACCCCCGTGGGCGATGAAGAAGATACCTCCATCGGCTCCTTCGTGGAGGACGAGCGTACCCCCGGCCCTGCCGACGCTACCTCCAATGCGCTGCTTGCCGAGGCTCTGAAGGAAATTCTCGATACGCTGACTGAGCGTGAAGCAGAGGTTTTGCGTATGCGCTTCGGTATGTACGACGGCAGAACCCACACCTTGGAAGAGGTGGGTCAGAGCTTCGGCGTTACCCGTGAGCGTATCCGCCAGATCGAGAATAAGGCGATCCGCAAGCTCCGCCACCCCAGCCGCGCCAAGAAAATCAAGGATTTCTATTGCTGATATGTTTTGGGCGTCTTAACCGGGTTAAGACGCCCAATTTCTGCCTTTAAGCATATAAATTAGAATTTATATCGCTAACGCTCATAAATTCAATGCTGAATGCTAAATGCTAAATGATGAATGAATGTGTCGCCATAGGCGACTATTTGAAATCATTTTCGAAGAAAATACAATAATTTAGCATTCTGCATTCTGCATTTTGCATTTGATTGTTTATCGGGCGTTAGACCGATAAACAATCATATGTTGTGTGCGAAGAGATGTTGTGGTCGGTGGGTACGGAAAACACAATATATTATAATGTATACAAAATGCACCTGGAACAGCGACTTTATTTCGTCGAAATTTTGACATATTTTTTTGTTTACAATCCTGATATCGTGTGGTATTATTTATAATGTATAAGTATGATAGCCGGGAATGGCATAATTTCCAATTTGCGCCTTGCCCGGACAACGAAAAATTACCTTTGGATATGTCAAATTCAAGGAAAAAACAGGAGGAGAGAAAAATGAAAAAATTCTTATCCATCTTTCTTGTGGTGCTGATGTTCGTCGGTATGCTGCCGATGACCGCCATCCACACCCACGCCGCTACAGCAGGAGATACTGTAACCTACACCTTCTCCAGCTATGCTGCGGGCACTTCCGGTAAAACAGATGAGAGCCATGTATTGGATGAGACAGTTACATTGATTTCTAATAAGGCATTCTTTACCACACAGCTACGTTTGTACAACAGTAATGATACCCAGTACAAAGAATGCTACGCCATTGTTAATTCTGTGCGTCCCATTACGGCATTGGGGGTAAAAGCCGGTTACAAGGCAGCAACTTTAACCGTTTCTGGATCCAATGATGGCGGTAGCACCTGGAAAACAATTGGAACAATCAGTGTTGCTTCCTCCTACGCCGATAAATCCTTGAATTTTAGTGATTCCAGCTATACAAGTTTGAAACTGGTGGCAACGGGTGGTCAGGTTCGTATACAAACAATGACACTGACGTTCGGTGCTGCATCTGCTGCTTGTCAGCATACCAACACCACCACAACTACTGTGGATGCAACCTGTACGGAAGATGGTTCTAAGATTGTTACCTGTAATGATTGCGGTGAAGAGGTAAGCAAAACTACCATTCCTGCTCTCGGTCACGACTACCAGCTCTCCGGCACAACATATACCTGCTCCGGCTGCGGTGACAGCTATGAGATCTTCAATATCAGCTTCTCCGTTCCCGAGGGCGTAGATCCCATTGCAGATATGGAATACTCTAATGGCGGCATTACTTTGCCCACACCTACCGGCACACCTTCCGGCGACTATGAATACACCTTCGCAGGCTGGACAACCGGTGAAGTGGACGACACAACTGAAAAGCCCACCTATTACAAAGCTGGTGAGAAGTTTACTGCTGACAAGGCTGTTACCCTGTATGCCCTGTATACCTATACAGTGGCAGGGGAAGGCGGCTCCGGTGAAACTACCTGGGATCTTGTTACAAATGCCGGTGACCTTGCCAACGGCGACAGAATTGTTATCGTGGCAAGCGGGTACAATTATGCATTGAGCACCAAGCAGAACAACAACAACCGCGGTCAGGCGAGTGTTACCAAGAGTGGCAATGCCGTTACCTTCGGCACGGATGTGCAAGTACTGGAACTGAAAGAAGGTAATGCTTCCGGCACCTTTGGCTTGTATACCGGAAGCGGATATCTGTATGCCGCTTCTTCCGGCGATAACTATCTGAGAACAGAAACTACATTGAGCAACAACAGTTCTTGGAAAATTGAAATTACTTCCGACGGTGTTGCCACCATTAAAGCACAAGGCACCAACACCAGAAACTGGCTGCGGTACAACACCTCCAGCAAAATTTTCTCCTGCTATAGCAGCGGCCAGGCAGCCATTTCTATCTACAAAGAAAATGCCGGTTCTTCTGATACTACATACTATACAACCGAGATCACTGTTTCTGAATGTACCCACGAATGGGATCAGGGAACACAGACTACAGCACCTACCTGTGAAAATAAAGGTGTGATGACTTATACCTGCACCCTCTGTGACGAAACAAAGACCGAAGAAATTGCGGCACTGGGTCATACCGAGGGAAATCCCGTTAAAGAAAATAATAAAGATGCCACTTGTACAGAAGACGGCAGCTACGATACGGTAGTTTATTGCTCCGTTTGTAACAAGGAGCTCAGCCGTGTCACCACAACCGTAGAAGCCACCGGCCACAGCTTTGGCTCCGATGGTGTGTGTACAGTCTGCGGGGAAGCCGCTTCCACAACCGCCGGCGCAAGATATTACATTGCAGCAATCCGCACCAGCGGCAACTACTTCTATATGACCAGTGACCTGGGAACTGGCACCAAGCGTTATCAGGCGGTAGATTCCGGTTTGACCACTCTGCCCGAATCCATCACTGAGCCCGAGACAGGTTATGTCTTCGTTCTGATCAAGAACAGCGACGACACTTACAGCATCCAGGCTGAAGGTGTGGACGGAGACAACTATTTAGGTCACACCTCTGGCAACTCCGGAACTTTGGTAGCCGAGGCATCTGCTCTGAAGCTGAAGATGACGGACAATAAAGACGGCACTTATTCCTTCTCTTATGTAGCTTCCGATGCTACCCGTTATTTGGCTCTGAACGAAACTTCCGGCAATAACTACTTTGCCTGGTATAAGTCCGGTCAGAAACAGAATTTGGTCCTGATCCCTGTGGAAGATCCCTGCGATCACGCATACGGCGAAGGCGTTGTGACAGCACCTACCTGTACCACCGCCGGTTATACCACATATACCTGCTCCCTTTGCGGTAAAGCAAAGACGGAAAACGAAGTACCTGCTACCGGCCATAGCTACGGCAATGGCGTGCAGACTACTGCACCCGGCTGTACTACCACTGGCGTGATGACCTACACCTGTTCCGCTTGCGGCGACATCAAGACCGAAGAAATTCCTGCCGCCGGCCATAAAATGGACGAGGGCGTTGTGGTGGATGCCACCTGTGAGACAGACGGCAGCAAGACCTACACCTGCTCCGTTTGCGGCGAAAAGCAGGTAGAAACCATTAACAAGCTGGGACACAGCTGGGATGAAGGTCAGATCACCACCGCTGCAACTTGTGAAACAGCCGGTGTGAAGACATTTACCTGTCAAAATGACACTACCCACACCAAGACCGAAGAGATTTCTGCGATCGGTCATAGCTGGGATGCGGGCGTGGATGTTACCGAAGCCACCTGCGATGCCCCCGGCAGCAAGCTTTACACCTGTCAGAACGACAGCAGCCACACCAAGACAGAAGCCACGCCTCCCAAGGGTCACCAGTTCAGCAATGGCGTCTGCTCTGTTTGTAACAAAGAAGTCAGCCGCTTCCAGCTGGTTACCGATTACACCGAGATCCTTGCCGGCGGCGAATACATTGTAGCTGCAAAGGTTGGCGATAATTTCTACGCAATCGACAGCGACTACAGCGCATATCCCATTGCCGTTACCGGAGCCGGTACGGAAATGATAGTAATTTATGCAGATGGTCTGCCTTACTGGAATGTTCAGTACTATCTGGGCAGAAATAACTGCATCAGCCTGCGCAATACCGCTGGCCAGTACCTGGCAGGTACGGACGGCACCGGCCTGGCCCTGAAGGACAGCGCTTGGGCGTGGACCTTCATCGACGGCAGCAATGCAAACGGTCAGCAGTCCGATGGTACCTTTGCCGTCACCCAGACAGACGGCTCTGTGGCTTATGTACTGGCGTCTGCAACCATTCTTGACCGCGCCATCTCCCTGAAAAACACAGAAGGATTTATGAACTACTCTGTGCGTACGGCCAACTACAACCGGGAGCTGTACTTCTTCAAGATGGTCAGAGCCAATGTTTCCGAGTACACCGTAAACTTCATTGAAAACGGAACGACCACTATGACAATGACCGTTCCCGCCAATGACAATGGCCTGAAAATGCCTCAGCCTGCTGGCAATACAATGCCCGAGGGCTACACGAAGTTCGTAGGCTGGGTAGAGGTTCCTCATACCGAGTCTATGGTCGCACCTGCAAACATCTTCTCTGCAGAAGAGGGCGATGGATTCAACAATACAACCGTTATCACCGAGGACAAGACCTTCTATGCACTGTATTCCCGCGAGGATGCAGATGGCGAAGGTCAGACGATGGACTACCATCTGGTAACTGACAACAATCAGCTTGTTGCCGGTCAAAAGTACATCATTGTCGGTATCAACAAGAACGGCAATTATTACGCTATGAGCAATCAGCTCTCCGGCGACAGAAACGGTACACTGGTAACCCCGGATGCAAATGGTGTGATCACCTTTACTCCCGGCGACAATGTTTCGGTTCTGGAACTGACGCAAGGTTCTTATCTCAACACCTATGCCTTCTTAGATCTGGGTATGAACCAGTTCCTCTACTGTGCTTCTACCGGTACGGAGAATGCCCTGAAATCCCAAGCGGCGTTGAATGAAAAAGCATCCTTCGTAATCACCATCAATGCCGACGGAAGCTATAGCGTGATTACCTCTCAAACTTCTTCCAGCACCAGAGCAAATTTAATGTTCAATACCATTGATACCAACAGTAAGATTTTCAGTTGCTATGATCTGGCTGTCACCAGTGTGGACGAGACCAAGACCTTCCTGTATGTTGGTGTTCCCAACAGCACCTTTGCTACCTACTATACAACCGGTCTGTGCGCCCATGAATGGTTCGTAAAGGATAGCCAGATTGCCGGTTGTACACAGCCGGGCTATACAATGTATGCCTGCTCTATCTGCGGCGAGATCAAGATGGAGGACGTTCTGGCACACGGCCATGATGTCGGCGAATCTGTTGTTACCACAGAGCCCACCTGTACCACCACCGGTGAGGCAATCAGCACCTGCAAAAACTGCGGTGACGAATTCAAAGAAATCATCCCCGCTTTGGGTCATACCGCCGTTGTGGATGCAGCTGTTGCTCCTAAGTGCACCGAAACCGGTTTGACAGAAGGCAAGCACTGCTCCGTTTGTGATACAGTTTTGGTTCCCCAACAAGAGATTGCTGCCAATGGTCACAGCTATGTGACAGATATCGCAACCATCAACAATGTCCCCACAATTACCCATAACTGCTCTGCCTGTGACGATGCTGATCATAAGTCTGAACTGAAGTTCGTTACAGCAAGCCTGACCCTGCAAAATAACATTGTGGTCAACTTTAAGACCACCGATAATGTGTTTGGCAATGGCGTTATGGAAGGCTTCACAGATCTGCGCGCAGAGTTTACCTACGGTAACCGCGTGGGCGAGAATATGATCGTGGCAACTTCTGCCGATATTGTCAAGCAGACAGATGGCAAGTATGTCGTACCTTGCCGCCAGGTAACACCCTCCCAGATCGGTGACAAAATTACCGCCACCTTGTACGGCACCTACGATGGTGTGGAGTACAGCTATGAAATGAAGTACAGCGCAGCAGAGTACTGCTATAGTACAATGGTTCGTGAAGATGCAACCGATGAGCTAAAGACATTGCTGGTCAATCTTCTGTACTACTGCGATGCAGCAAGAGCCTACACGACCTATCAGGGCGTAGACGAAGAATACGAGTACTACGGCAGCGTAACAGAGAAACTGACCGACGAGCAGAAAACATATCACAAAGTTTCTGATCCTGATGAATTCAAGTCTGTTATGGGCTTGACCGGTGAAGGCACATTCACAGCAACCTGGAAGTCTGCTGCTCTGGTTCTGGGTGAGTCCTCTGCAATTCAGTTCCGTGCAGATTTGGGCGGAAATGAGAATGTAAGTGCTCAGGTATTTGTAGCCGGCAGAGAATATGGCCGGGTACAGATGGAGAAGATCACTGAGGGCGAGTATGCCGGTCAGTATCTGATCCGCGTGGAAGGCCTTGCAGCCCACCAGATGCGGGATACTGTGGAAGTAACACTGTACTCCGGTGAAACTGCTATCAGCAAGACCGTCAGCTACAGCATGGAATCTTATGTATACAGCAAGCTGAATGACGGCAATGAAAATCTTGTAGGCATTCTGAAGGCGATGATGAGCTATGGCGATGCGGCTGTGGCTTACAAGGCTTCTGTTTAAAGGAAAGGAGAAAGGATTATGAAATACGAAGCACCCTTGAGCGAAATTGAATTGCTTTGGAAAGATCCCCTCCTGCAGAGCCAGGGTGGTCAGATCACCACTCCCGAAGATAATTTCGGTTAATAAGAAACAGGCGGCTGTCCAATCCGGACAGCCGCCTTTACATTGATTGCACTTGGTAAATGATTGTTTATCTTACTATGAAAACTATCGAACCGGGTGTCATTCCGAGGGTCGTTAGACCCGTGGGAATCTCTTGGTATAATCTTACTTGTTCAGGTAAGCTTGCGATAGAAGAAACTGCCTACTATGAGATTGCCACGCCTCTGACGGGGCTCGCAATGACACAGAGGTACGATACTCTGTGCGTTAGTAAGATAAATTCTTATTTATCTTAGGGGTAATTTGCTATGAACACATAGTGTTTGTGCGGTAATTGGGTGGGAAAATTCTAATTTTTGGGCGCATAAAACCTGGGTTTCGATGTTTAATTGCTTCGATAATTGCAAAGAAGCTGCGCTGCCATACTGGGGATCGCCCAGGATAGGGTGGCCGATGTGGGACATATGCACCCGAAGCTGGTGGGTGCGTCCGGTAATAGGTCGCAACGTAACCCGGCTGAAACCATCCAGTTCTTCTGCGACGGTGTATTCCGTTAAAGAAGGCTTCCCGGAGGGGTCAACCTTGCGCAAAAGACTAGGCAGAGGAAGCCGGGTGATGGGGGCATCGATGGAACCCTGCTTCGGCACGGGAACACCCAAAACCAGAGCCTCGTATGTTTTTTGCAAGTTTCCGTCTGCGTGGAGGGTATTCAGCAGGGCGTGAATGTGGGCGTTTTTTGCCAGAAGCACCACGCCGAAGGTATCCCGATCCAGCCGGGTTACAGGGTGAAAGGCGCAGCTTTGACCGGTTTTTTCGTAGTAGCCCAATACATAGTTTGCCAAAGTCCCGGTGTTGACGGATCGGGAAGGGTGGATCAGCATTCCGGCGGGCTTATCCACGCACAGAATATGTTCATCCTCATATAAAATAGAGATTTCCCCCTGCTGAGCCGGGTACTGGGGTTGGGGGTCGTCTAAAAGGGCGATAATTTCATCCCCAACGGTAACGGGGAAATCTGCGTGCCGGGGAACGCCGTTGACATATAGCTTTTCTGCCCATTTGAGCCGGTTCATCAGCCCTGTGGACAGTCCCAGTTCCTGCTTTAAAAAACTGCTCAGCCGTCCGTCCCTTACTGCAATATGCCGAATTTCCATATTTCCCCACCTCCAATAAATGACTGTTTATCGTGCTAACGCCCGATAAAAATTGACAATTGACAATTGATAATTGACAATTATGGAGTCCGCAAAGCGGACAATTTTAAATCATTTCCGTAGGAAATACCTTAATTGTCCATTGTCCATTGTTCATTGTCAATT
>JAZRLK010000087.1:0-8563 GCA_045646805.1 Faecousia sp. | reverse complement strand
ATTTATATCGCTAACGCTCTAATTGACAATGAACAATGGACAATTAAGGTATTTCCTACGGAAATGATTTAAAATTGTCCGCTTTGCGGACTCCATAATTGTCAATTATCAATTGTCAATTGTCAATTTTTATCGGGCGTTAGCACGATAAACAATCATTTATACGACAAAAGGAGCTGCTTATTTGGCAGCTCCTTTGGTTTTTTGCTCTTTATACTTTTGGTAGATCACATCGGTGGCAAGAGCCAATTTGGTGATCTGGTTGGGCTTAGTGGGGCAGCAGAAGAAGGAATCGTTTTCCACAGACACCACAGCGCAGTCCCGTTTTTTGGTTGCAATATAGTCAAATTCGATGTGCAGACCGCAGGATTGACCGGGCTTTCGGTTGGCATAATAGGGTTTGCCCCGATAGTAACCTTCCACGGTGAAGCCGTTTTCCGGATCGTGGGTCAGCTTGCCCTTGCCTAAGTGGATAAACCGCCAAACTCTGGGCAGACCGTAGATATCCACTTCGTCCTCGAACCGGTATTCGCCCTGCTCTACCTGCTGGCGAACCTGCTCACGCTCCCATTCGTACCAATCCGGGATGTGGCTAAACTCGGTATTTCCGTCAAGGGCTTGCAGATAGCCATCCTCCTGCCAGAACCACCGCTTACCGCAATGGTTACAGAATATCTCTGCGCCCTTGGAGTCCATTTGAAACTCCATACCGCAATGGGGGCATTGATAAAGCAGCTTATGCAGACCTTGGGCCCGGAAGGGCTCGGTGATGCGGATGCCGTTCTTTTTCTGGTAGCGGTAGTCATCGTACTGCATTTCCCGGCGGATCACCTCCGTGATCTGGGACGGGGACATAACCTCGATCTGCTCCCGGGTCAGCACCACCTTCATAACGGTGCGCAAAGGCACGTTACGCTTATGGCGGAAATCCCAGAAAGGCGCACGCAGATGATTGCCGTGGTGCTTGGTAACGACCACGGGCACTTTATTCATTTTAATAAGTTTTCCCACAGAATCGGGGATATGGGAGGTAGTTCCGCTATGGGAATACCGTGCCTCGGGGTACATACAAAGAATATCCCCCCGCTGCAGCACCTTGCGGATGGATTTGATCAGATGCAGGTCGAAGGTAAACCGCCGGGTGGAGATGGAGCCGATCAAGTCGATCAAAAACCATCGAAAAACATGACCTTCCAATGACACCACATTGCTTACCGGACGGGGATATGTTCCCACCGCACCCAGCTCAAAATCCACAAAATGCATATGTGTGCTCAAAATAACATAGGGTGCCTGCACATTTTCCAGGGCAGAAGCATCCACTTTGTAATCCTTGCCAGCGAGGGCGATTTTGGACAAAATCATCTCCATCCAGATCCAGAACCGGCTGGGTCTGCGTGGATATTTGGCAGTGTTGTACCGCTTTTTATTTCTGTAATTCACTTCTAAGTCCATAATTCACACTCCACCCTTTATTGTATAGGAATTACTGCCAAAATGCAAGATGAAATATTTTCACTTTTCGGGTCATGCAAATTGCCCAAGGCAGAAGAAGCTTCCAAATATTATGGTTGTTTTGTATTTTTAACTGTGATAGTATATACGCATAGCCTGACTCAGGCTGCGAATCGAGATTTTTGAAAGGATGAAACACCGATGAAAAAAGTGATATCTTTGATCTTAGCATTATCACTGTGCCTTGGACTGTGTGCCTGTACAGGCGGCAGCCAGCCGGTTAATTCCGGCAAGGACACAGGCACCAACACCGCCAAATCTCCCGTTTCCGCACAAGACTACTACCGTTACATAAACGAACAGCTTTTAACCGACACCGAAGCTGCAACCGGTCATCTGGCAAAAACCGAAGTATTGGAAGTACCCTTCAATTACTCCGGCGCCGTTTTGTCCGTGGATATTGGCAACAAAGGCGGCTTAGGCCTGCTTAGCGCAATGGTGGAGGACTTTGACAGCGACGGCTGTTTGGAAATGCTTGCCATTTGCGCCGAGCACATGAATATGCTGGATACCGTCTGGAAGGGAAGCCTGGATGATAATCAGCCCTACGATATAGACGATTCCGTTCTGGCAATCCGGGGATATCTGTTTGACTACGAAAACGGAGAAATCTACCGGCGGAATGTACGGGATATTTCCTTTATGCAAAACCATCATTTTGGGCGCATTCTGGTGGGAATCGAAAAAATCCAGGATGCTTATTACATCTTTTCCGACTGCAACAGCGAAAATCTGAGCACATACGGTGTGCGGCCCTATACCGTAACCAAGCTGGGTGAGGAAGGACTGTATATGGTATACTGTTCTCCTCTGGATCTTGGCAACCTCACTCAGGGAAATACCCTGGATAAGCTCAACATCAGCAATCCTATGGATATTACATATTCTTCCCTGAACGACCTTCCCCTGTCCCTGAACGATACCGGAACGGCAGAGGATGCCTATCGCAATCTGGGTCAGCGGCTTATGTGCTTTGTTTCCCTGGATTATGCAGATTGGGGCGGAGATTCTATAGTCTACACCGCCACGGACTATACCCTTCTGCGCAGCTATCTGCCGGATAACGGCTCCCAATGGCAGCCTGTCGTGCTTCCGGAAGGTCAATTTTACGAGAAGCCGCAAACCGATGCCGCCACAGAGGCCTTAACTGCAAAAATTGCTGCCGCCGCTGGTGTTACCTTCTCCGTACAGAATTATTCTGAAGTAGATGGCATTCCCACTATGGAATGCTCCACAGAACAGGGCTATATGCTGACTGTACAATGCCATCCGCAAAATCATTCCGTAGTTGCCCTTTCCCTTCATACCAGCAACTCACCCAAAGCGCAGTGGTATGCGATTAAAGACGCAATTCTCTCCCTGGAGGAGTTGGCTCTGACTGCCGACCAAATTGCGCCCCTTAAAGGTGAGCGGGTCAACATCGATTATATGAACGGCAAGCAGGTTGGAAGCTGGACAATCTCTTCCGGTGCTGCCGGTTCGTCCACCTGGTTCCGTGTCAGCGCTAACTGATAGATTTGGTGCACTACAAAATGGAGGATCTCAGAAATGGGGTCCTCTATTTTTATTTGATCTCTTTAAAATAAGAGATATCTGCACGATATAATATTTTCACTTCCATTTCTTCCCGGAAGATGCTACAATAAGAAGGATGAAAAAGCGGAGATGAGCTAATGGTTTATTTATGGATCGGATTGGGGGTTGCGGCAGTTTTGGCTGCAGCGGTGCTGGGCATTGCCTTCGAGTGCTACCGCAGAGCATTTTATGCGCCTCCAAGAAAGAAAAAAGATAGCATCAATTTGCCAATAGGCAAGATTTACGAGCCTTACTGGGAGGATATGCGAGCCTGGGCAACGGCGGTGCGGAATATGCCCTGTCAGGAGCTGGAAATTACATCCTTTGACGGATTAAAGCTGCGGGGAAGATTTTACGAATATGCCCCCGGCGCCACCATTGAGCTGATGTTCCACGGCTACCGGGGAGATTCCGAGCGGGATATGCCCGGCGGTGTGCAGCGGGGCTTCAAATTGGGCAGATCGGTGCTGCTGGTAGACCAGCGGTGCGCAGGAAACAGCCAGGGGCGCACCATCACCTTTGGCATTAAAGAGCATCTGGATTGCCTGCAATGGGTAGATTTTATGATTGAGCACTTCGGAAGCGATGTCAAAATTATCCTCACAGGCATTTCTATGGGCGCAGCCACCGTGCTGATGGCGGCAGGAAAGCCGCTGCCTGCCAATGTGGTGGGCGTTCTGGCGGACTGCCCTTACAGCGAACCGAAGGAAATTATTCAGATCGTGATTGAAAAAATGGGTCTTCCGGTGAAGCTTGCCTATCCCTTTGTAAAATTAGGCGCAAAGCTCTACGGCGGATTCGATTTAGAAAGCTATAGCCCTATGGAAGCGGTAAAAAAAGCATCCGTTCCTGTGATTTTTATCCACGGGGAGGAAGATGACTTTGTTCCTTGCCGGATGAGCGAAAGGATGTACGAAGCCTGCACTGCCCCCAAAAAGCTGGTGACAATCCCCGGCGCAGGACACGGTCTTGCCTGTCTGGTTGATCCGGAGGGGTATTATCAGGCGTTGCGGGAGTTTTTCGGGGAAGAGGAAACCATATGATCAATACCACACTTTGCTATATCACCCGTGGAAACGATGTGCTGATGCTGCATCGGGTGAAAAAGAAAAACGATATCAATCAGGATAAATGGATCGGCGTAGGCGGAAAATTTGAGGGCACAGAAAGCCCCGATGAATGCCTGCTCCGGGAGGTTTATGAAGAAACGGGACTGCGGCTGACAAGCTGGAAATGCCGGGGCGTGGTCACCTTTTTGCAGGAGCAGGAACAGGGGCTGTTCGGCGAATTTATGTATCTGTTCACTGCCGACGGTTTTACCGGCCAGTTGAAAGAATGCAGCGAAGGAAATTTAGAGTGGGTCAGCCGGGAGTTCTTGGATGCGCTTCCCAAATGGGAAGGAGATCGGATATTTTTAGAGCTTTTGTGGCAGGATGCACCCTTTTTTCTCCTGACATTACGCTACAACGGCGATCAATTAAAAGAGGCTATTTTAGATGGAAAGAAAATTTTGTAATATGACACAAGGGGGTGACGGTTGTGATATTCGGTAAATATATTAACCGCTATTATCTCAAATACTGCTATATGCTGCTGTTGGGATTGTTGTCCCTGGTTACGGTGGACTATATGCAGCTGGTCATTCCCAATTTATACCAGATGGTCGTCAACGGTATGATCGACGGGGCGGTGGAGATCGACGGAGCAATGGTGCCCTTCGATATGGATTTTCTGCTGGACAGAATTTGTATGCCAATGGCAGGTGTCATCCTCCTGCTGCTGCTTGGACGGTTTCTGTGGCGTGTGTGCTTTTTCGGCGCAGCAATCCGGGTGGAAGAGGATCTGCGCAACCGGATGTTTGAACGGGCCCGGTGGCTGAGCCAGTCTTACTATCAGTACAACAAAGTCGGCAGTCTGATGAGCCTGTTCACCAACGATCTGGATACGGTGCAGGAGTGCTTCGGCTGGGGCATTATGATGTTCTTTGATGCTGCGCTGCTGGGTGTGCTGGCAGTAATCAAAATGTTCCGGATGGATCCGTTTCTTACTGTTTTGTCTATGATCCCTATGGGTCTGCTGCTTGCCTGCGCCACAGTGATCGGAAAATCTATGACCAGAAAATGGGATGCCCGGCAGGAAGTATTTTCCAAACTGTCGGATTTTTCCCAGGAGAGTTTTTCCGGCGTGGCAGTCATTAAAGCCTTTGTGAAAGAGGGCGTGGAGCTGCTGGCCTTTAAAGAATTGAACAAAGAAAACGAAAAAGCCAATATTGCCCATACCAAGGCATCTGTTTTGCTGCGGATTCTGGTGACGCTGTTTGTGGAAAGTGTAATTTGCATCATTTTGGGCTACGGCGGATACCTGGTGTACTTAGGGCAGTTCAACGCCGGCGAATTGGTGGAATTTATGGGCTATTTCAATGCGGTGATCTGGCCCATTATGGCAGTTTCCGAGCTGATTGATATGTCCAGCCGGGGCAGAGCCTCCCTTCTGCGGATTCAGCAGCTTTTGGATGCCCAGATAGAAATCAAGGACAGCCCGGAGGCAAAACCTCTGGAAAACGCCCGGGGCGAGATTACCTTCCGGGATCTGACCTTCTGCTATCCCGGCGGAGAATTTGATGTGCTGGAAAATATCAGCTTTACCATAAAGGCCGGTGAGAGCATCGGTCTGGTTGGCAAAACCGGCAGCGGCAAAACCACCTTGGTGGATCTGATTTTGCGCACCTACAATGTGCCCGACGGCAGCATTTTCATTGACGGTCAGGATGTAAACCATCTGACCATCCGCTCTGTTCGGGAAAATTGCGCCTATGTGCCCCAGGATAATTTCCTCTTCTCCGACACCATCGAAAATAACATTGCTTTGGGCGTAGAGGAAAAGGATCCTCAGGCGGTGGAGCAGGCTGCCATTCTTTCCGATGTGCACGATAATATTACAGACTTCCAAAATGGCTACCATACAGTGCTGGGCGAACGGGGCGTGACCGTCTCCGGCGGACAGAAGCAGAGAATTTCCATTGCCCGGGCGCTGATGAAAAACGCAGCCGTTCTGATTTTGGACGACTCCGTATCCGCCGTGGACACCAAAACAGAAAAGACGATTTTGCAGAATCTCAAAACCATTCGGCAGGGCAAAACCACCATTTTGATTGCCCACCGGATTTCCACTGTGGAGCAGATGGACCGGATTTTATTCCTGGAGGACGGAAAAATCTCCGGCTTTGACACCCACGAAAATCTCTGCAAAGAAAATGAAGCCTACCGAAAAATGGTAGACCTGCAAAAGCTGGAGGAAGGGGGTGCAGATCATGAATGAGTATTTGCCCCTGCTGATTTCCGGCGGTGGAATCGGTCTGCTTGCCACCGGCTTTTTGGTGGCGTATGCCCTGGAAAAGAACAAAAAAGAATCCATGGGCTTTGACCGGAATATGTCGGATACGCAGATCATCAAGCGGCTTTTGCGATACGCCCGTCCCTACTGGAAAAGCTTCGCGCTGGCATTGCTGCTGATGCTCCTTTCTGTTGGCTATGATGTGGTATCTCCTCTGCTGGTTGGCAATATCACCGGTTTGATTAAGGGGGATTTTGCCTTAAATCAGCTTTTCAGCCGGGTTGCCGTGTATGCCTCCATTTTGATTGTGAGTATGATCTGCACCTATTTTCAGGCGCTGATCCTGCAAAAAGCCGGTCAAAAAATCCTCTCCCGGATTCGGGAAGATGTGTTCCGCCATGGACACGCTTTGTCCCATCAGCAGCTGAACAACATCCCCGTAGGTAAGCTGGTTACCCGTGTGTGCAACGATCCCAACGCCATCAGCTATATGTTTACCAACGTTCTGGTAACGCTGGTGAAAAATATGATGGTGGTTATGGGTGTGCTGTGCGCTATGTTTGTTTTGAATTATGCGCTGGCATTGATTGCCCTGTGCTTTGTGCCTTTCGTGGTGCTCTTTACCCTGATGTTCCGGAAATTCTCCCGGAAGGCTCACCGGCAAGTCAGCGATGCCACCACCGCAGTCAATACCTATTTATCCGAAAATCTATCCGGTATGAAAATCATTCAGATCTTCAACCGGCAGGACCGGAAATACCGGGAATTTACAGACCATAGCGAAAAACTGGCAAAGGCAAAGAAAAACAGAATGCTGGTATTTGGCATATTCCGTCCCACGGTGCATATGATTTATATTACCTCGGTGATGTTTTTGTTCTATTTCAGCGCCAGAGGATATATTGAAAACACGGCCGTTTTGGGAACCATTGTGACCAGCGAGATTGTGGTATCCTTCTACCTGTATCTGAATAAATTCTTTAACCCCATCCAGGCTCTGGCTGAGCAGTTTGATACGCTGCAGCGGTCTTTTGCTTCTGCGGAAAAGATTTTCACCATTATGGATATGGTGCCGGAAGTGGTGGATGAGCCGGATGCCATCGAACTGGAGCATATAGAAGGAAAAATCGAATTTCGGGATGTGTGGTTTGCCTATAAGCCGGACGAATGGGTGCTCAAGGGCGTATCCTTTACGGTAGAGCCGAAGCAGATGGTGGCATTTGTGGGCTCTACAGGCTCTGGAAAAACTACCATTTTGTCCTTAATTTGCCGCAACTATGATATCCAGAAAGGCGAGATTTTGATTGACGGTATCAACATCCGCAAAATCAAGATTTCCTCCCTGCGCAGCCATTTCGGTCAGATGCTCCAGGATGTTTTCCTGTTCTCCGGCACCATCCGCAGCAATATCCTGCTGCGAAAAGAAGGCGTTTGCGATGAAGAGGTCTGGCAGGCCTGCCGATATGTTAATGCGGATAAATTTATTTCCAGACTGGAAAAAGGTCTCGACGACGAGGTTCGGGAGCGGGGCAATAACTTCTCTGCCGGTCAGCGGCAGCTTTTGAGCTTTGCCCGAACCATTATCCACCAGCCCTCCGTGATGATTTTGGACGAAGCAACCGCCAATATCGACACAGAAACGGAAGTGTTGATCCAGGACTCCCTGGAAAAGATGAAAAATATCGGCACGATGCTGATGGTCGCCCACCGCTTATCCACCATTCAGCACGCAGACAGAATCATCGTGCTGTCCAAAGGCCGCATTGTGGAGCAAGGCAGCCACCAGGAGCTTTTGCGCCTGGGCGGCAGATACCACCGGCTCTATACTCTGCAATATACCAAGGAACAGCTTCGCAAATAACAAAAATAGCACCCTGTCATTTCCAACGAAACGGCAGGGTGCTTTGTTTGCACAAAGTAAATGATAGTTTATCGTGCTAACGCCCGATAAACTATCAAATGCAAAATGCAGAATGCAGAATGCTAAATTGAGGTATTTTCTTCGAAAATAATTTTAAATAGTCGCCTTCGGCGACACATTCATTCAGCATTTAGCATTTAGCATTTAGCATTGAATTTATGAGCGTTAGCGATATAAATTCTGATTTATCGGTTAAGGAGGGAGATTATGCAATGGTTT
>JAZRLK010000086.1:0-12266 GCA_045646805.1 Faecousia sp. | reverse complement strand
TCTCTATAACCCAATCGATGTTCTCGCAAGTCCATTATAACACCAATTTTAAATTCTGCACTATAACTTCTCTTTTTTCTTCCTGTTTTATCCATAAAAATATGCACCCCAAAAGTGTCTAACTTTTGGGGTGCATATCAGGACAAAGGTCCGGTACTTATTTGCTTTATTCCGTCAGTTGGGAAAACAGCGCCAAAAATTCCTGCTCGGTTTTCAAAAAGCTTTCAAATTCATATTGCGCCCGGCATTGCAGGCAAGGCACGGTTTCTTTCAGCTTTGCGCCCATCAGGGCAGGAAATTCATTTTCCAGGATATCATCGTCAATGGCAAACACCAATTCTTCCTCTTCCGGCGTAACAGGACTACCCAAAAATTTATTCCAGATCACATCCTGCAAGGGTTTTTCGATCAGCTTATATTGGGGCAGTTCCTCTTTTACCGGGCGGGTCACATCGGAAAGATATGCTTCGCTGGCATCGTGGAGTAAACAGGCAAGCTGCACCCGGCGGCTATATCCCCGGGCAATGGCTTCTTTGGCGCAATTGACGCTGTGCATTCCCACCGAATAGAAACTGCGGAAATGCCCGTTTGCCCGGCACAGCATGGATAATGCATGGGCAATATCTTTTATATCGATCAGCTCGACCTCCGGGGCAAGGGGATCGAACATTTTATGGGAGCAAGTCATAATTCTACTCATAAGTATTCCTCTTTTATAATTTATACTTTCTTATTTTAATGCATTTTTACGGGTTCGTCAACCGAAGGATAAAATAGGAGCCTTTCGTTAGAAGAATGCCTTCTTTTTGCATCTTGCTAAGCTCTGCGGACATTGCAGAACGCTCCACCGCCAAATAGTCTGCCAACGCCTGACGGTCAAAGGGAATGGTAAATTCCGGGCTTTTTGCCTTTTTCGCCTGGTCCAAAAGATAGGCCATCAGCTTTTGCCGGGTGGACTTTTGGGACATAAAACGGATCTTGCGGCTCATACTCACATTATGCTCCGCCACCACCTGCAGCAGATTTTTCACGATCCGGTTATGAAACTGGCAGGCATTGGAGCACACTGTCAGCATTTGACCGCAGGAAAAGAACATAATGCTGCTCTGCTTCAACGCATAGCCGCTGACCGGCATTGCGCTCACATGGCTGCAGGCGTAGGTTTCTGCAAACAGCTCGCCCGGTTCTGTATGCCCCAGCACACTTCGGGTGCCATAATAATCATCGTGGACAATCTGAACACCGCCTTCCAGCACCAGACCGATAAAGCCCGCTTCATCTCCCTCCAGAAAAACCGGCATTCCCTTTTCCACACAGACAACCCTTGCCTGCATACAATTGAGCAGCGACGCCAATTCCTCCCGCTGTACACCGGAAAACAAAGTGGTTTCTAATAAAAGATCAAAATATTTTTCCATTTTTTCTCCTTTTGTTGGATTTCCAACATACTGTTTTTCTGTATTATAGTAAACTACAGATACAAAGTCAAGCAATTGCCAGGCAACACAGAAGGCGTCTGCCCATCGGCAATGATAAATAAGGAGGAATTGATTATGATTATGCACGGATGTCAGGCGAAACCGAAAACGCCTACCATTATAGAAAAAGTTTGTCCCCAATGCGGACACATCATTGAACTGTTTTCCATTGATACCGAGATGCCCTGCGAACACTGCGGTTTCGTGGCTTACAACGATACACTCAGCTGTGTGCAGTGGTGCGAGCACGCCAGAAAATGTGTGGGTGACGAGATGTACGAGCAGATGATGGCCGTCATCAACGCCCAGAAGGAAAGGAGCGCATAATATGATCCGCAGGATTATTCAGATCGACCGAAAAAAATGCAACGGCTGCGGTTTGTGCGCCGATGCCTGCCACGAAGGAGCCATCGGGATCGTTGACGGCAAAGCACAACTTTTACGGGATGATTACTGCGACGGATTGGGAGATTGTCTTCCCGCCTGTCCGATGCAGGCAATCTCCTTTGTGGAACGGGAGGCAGCGGCTTACGATGAAGCCGCCGTTGCAGCTAAAAAAGCGGGAAGCTGCCCCTCCGGCGGCTGCCCCGTAACGGCTGCAAAAGCCTTCTCCCCTGCCCCGGTTCAGGAACAGCCCAGGATGCAGTCCCAGCTTCGGCAGTGGCCGGTACAGATCAAGCTTGTACCCATTCGGGCACCCTGGTTCGATGGAGCAAAGCTGCTGATCGCCGCTGACTGCACGGCCTATGCTTATGCCAATTTTCATCAGGACTTTATTCAAGGTCACATTACCCTGGTTGGCTGTCCTAAGCTGGACAGCGTGGATTATTCCATAAAGCTGACGGAAATCTTAAAACAAAACGATATTCGCTCCGTCACAATCGTGCGGATGGAAGTGCCTTGCTGCGGCGGGCTGGAATTTGCCGCCAAGAAAGCTTTGCAGGACAGCGGAAAATTCATCCCCTGGAATGTGGTCACCATCTCCACCGACGGAAAGATACTTGACAGATGACAAATTTCCCCTATAAATTAGAATTTATATTATTAACACCTTATCTTGCCCCCCGCACTTGTGAGGGGGGATGCCCGTAAGGGCAGGGGGGGAGAAAATGTTACAAGAACAACTCCCCCTGTCAATTTGCGACTACATTCGCAAATTGACATCCCCCTCATAAATAAGGGGGACAAGATAAGGAGTAGTGATATAAACAATCATTTGCAAAACTCAGAGGGTGGCTCGGTTGAGCCACCCTCTGAATACTTTTCAATTATCCATTATTAAGCTTCGTAGATTGCCTTGCAGGCCAGCATGGTCATATAGCAATCCAGCTTGCTGACCACTTCCCAGGGTGCGTGCATAGACAGCACGGGCACACCTGCATCTACAGTTACGATATTCCGGTTTGCCATATAAGCAGCAACGGTACCGCCGCCGCCCTGGTCTACCTTGCCCAGAGTTGCGCTCTGCCAGATAACACCGGCCTGACCAAATACCTTACGGATATGGCCCATTGCCTCAGCGGAAGCATCGGAAGAGCCGCTCTTGCCCCGGGCGCCGGTGTACTTACAGATAGCCACACCGTAGTTGACTTTACCATTGTTCCGACGGTCGCTGACCTCCGGGAAATTGGGGTCGAAGGCGTTGGTCACATCAGCAGACAAGCAGAAAGAATTCTCGTAGCAACGGTTCAGATTTGCACCGGTGCAGTCGCACAGGTCTTCCATAAAAGCATCAAAAGACATACTCTGCATACCGGAAATGCCCATAGAGCCGATCTCTTCTTTATCCGCCAGGATGCACACGGCGGTGTGGGTGGGAATACCCATATCCAGCAGCGGCTCTACGCCGGCATAAGCGCAGACACGGTCATCGTGACCGTAAGCGGCCATCAGGCTGCGGTCCAGACCCACATCCCGGCACTTACCGGCAGGTACCAGCACCAGCTCTGCAGAAAGGAAATCTTCCTCGATCAAGCCGTACTTCTCGTTCAGAAGCTTCATCACATTCAGCTTCACCAAGTCAGAACCTTCACCGGTCAGAGGCTCAGAACCCAAAATCACATTCAACTGCTCACCGACAATGCCTTCTGCCAGAGTTTTCTTCATCTGGTCAGCAGCCAGGTGAGGCAGCAGGTCGGTAACATAGAAAATAGGATCAGATTCTTCTTCGCCAATGGTCACCGTAATAGAAGTGCCATCCTTGCGGCAGATGGTGCCATGGAGCGCCAGAGGCAGGGATACCCACTGATATTTCTTAATACCGCCGTAATAATGGGTCTTCAGATAGGCAATTTCAGAATCCTCATACAGAGGGTTGGGCTTTACATCCATACGGGGAGAATCCACGTGGGCTGCACAGATATTCACACCGGCATTGAGAGATTCGCTGCCAATAACGGCCAGCATAATGCTCTTGCCGCGGTTGTTCTTATAAACCTTGTCGCCGGGCTTGATCTGCATACCGGGGACAAACTCCCGGAATCCCTTCTCCTGCAGCAGGTTTGCCACCCAGGCAGTTGCCTCACGTTCTGTTTTGCAGGCATCCATAAATGCAGCATAGCGCTTGCAATAGTCATTCATTTCCTGCCGCTGAGCTGCGTCCATAGTGGTCAGTCCGTTTTTCGGGGCAGAGAGCAAGCTCTCCCGCAATTGATCATTTGTCATAGTAAATTGCTCCTTTCGTTTTTCCTTATATTATATCCAATTCCTTGAAAAAGGCAAGGCATTTGCTATAAAATTCCTCGGCTGTTCCTTCGTTATGAAGCTGATAGCCGCAAAGGGAAACAAATTCCGCCTGAGGACGCTGGGCTTTTATTCTGGCAGCGGCATATTCCCGGCTGATTCCCTCACGGTTCATCAGTCTCTCGATGCGGCTTTCCTCCGGGGCAGTTACAGCCACGGTGTAATCGCACAGCTCCGCCAGACCGCCTTCAAACAGCCCGATAGCGTCAATGGCTGCAGGACGGATTTCCCCGGACAGCTGCCGCAAAACTTCTTTTTTCACGATTCTGTGGGTTATCTTATTTAAATCCAAAAGAGCCTGTTTGTCCTCAAAAACAACAGCACCCAATTTTTTTCTTTGCAAAACTCCGTCAACAACGGTTCCGGGGAACCGGTCTTCAATGGCTAAAAGCATTTCCTCATCAGATTGCAGCAATTTATGGTAGATGGCATCGCAATCCAGCGTCACACCGCCCAGCTGCGCAAATGCCTGCAATGCAGTGGTTTTTCCGCAGCCCGTTCCGCCGGTGATGCCAACGATCTTTCCGGCTTTGGAGGCATCAATGATTTGGAAGGCTGCGGCCTTTTTCAGCCGGTTCTGCACTGCGTAGGCAACGCCCTCTCCCTCCGGGCAGCGGGCATAAACCATATGCACCGCCGGGTCATCCAGCTCACGCAGGGCAGAAAACAGCCCGGCAGAAAGAGTTTGCACATCCGATTCCAAACCGTATGCCAGAGGATCACAGCCGTCATATAAGGGCAGCTCCTCCTGGAAGCACAGCACCCGATCCCCCTGCTGATAATGGGTGCGGATATATCGTGCCGCCGCTTCCCGGCTGCCGGATACGATCACGACCTGGCACTGGGGGGCATAATGCCGGTACTTCATTCCCGGGGCTTTTGCCACCTCGTCAGGGTCAAGCTGGGCTGTTACCGCCTTATCCACCACGATGGTTCCCAAAACGCTGCGAAGCTGGGCAGGGGTAATTCCGCCGGGGCGCAGCAATCTGGGGGGATTTTCCGTTAAGTCAATAATGGTGGATTCCACGCCTACCCGGCAAGGTCCGCCGTCGATCACCGCATCAATATTGCCCTCATGGTCGTGGAGCACGTGCTGAGCGGTGGTAGTCGAGGGTTTGCCCGACAGATTGGCAGAGGGGGCAGCAATGGCAGTTCCGGACAGTGCGATCACCTTTCGGGTAATTTCGCTATCCGGGCAGCGCACTGCCACGGTAGGCAGTCCGCCGGTGGTTCTTTTGGGAATGTGGTCTTTGGCAGGCAGGACCATAGTCAGCGGACCGGGCCAATATTTTTCCGCCAAATCATAAGCGCTTTGGGGAATATCCCGGCACAGCTCCTCCACCTGCTCCATAGATGTCACATGCAGGATCATAGGATTATCCTTGGGACGGCCTTTGGCTTCGTAGATCTTATCCACCGCATTGGGATTCAGACCGTCTGCGCCCAAACCGTACACCGTTTCTGTAGGGATGGCAACCAAACCGCCATTTTGAATAATTTGCGCGGCAATGGCCGCGGTGTTTTCCCCACCTTGGGGCAAAACAAGGGTTTTCATAGCATTTCCTCCCGGGAAATATCTCTTTTCTATGATTGTATCACATTTTTCATCACTTTTCCACCGCTTTTTTTAGCAACAGGCGAAATAACCGTTATCTGCATATTGGAGAGGATTTTATATCAGCTAATTATGGAGCACTTTGCGACTGAAGGAACTACACTCCTCCAGTCATTTTGCAATTGCTTGCAAAATGACTGCCCCCTCAAAACGAGGGGGCCAAGACATCAGTCAATGTGGCAAATGGCTTCTATGGGGATCTCCCGGCCGTCGGTGAGCCGCAAAATCTGCTCATAAGGGTCAATACGCTTCACGCAGCCGGTTACCGTTACATAGCTGCCGCCGTCTTTTCGCCGATCCTGTTCAAAATACGTTACCCTCACCTGGGGATTTAAATGGCAGTTTTGCGCCAGGTTCTGCAATTTTTCGTTCAGCTGCTGGATGCTGCTTTCCGTCAGCTCCACAGCACTCTGGGTCAGCCGTCCCGATTCTTCGATCACATCCTCATAGCCGGTCAGCGCCGCAAAGGGCGAAAACTGCGCAGCCCGATCCTTCATAGGCATTCCTGCCCGCCGGGCAGATTCGTGGTGGGGCAGGTTAATAATATCATCATATTTATGGGTAGGTTTCAGATTCATAGATACTCCTAAGCTTTATGACCGCCCACCTGGCGGTTGCGATCCCGGGCGGTTGCGCCTTCCATTAGATTCATACCCTTTAAAATGGCGTTTTTTCCGTATTTTCTCTGGATGCCAATGACCGCTTTCTGCCTGCATTTTTCCTTTTCCAGCCGCTGCCGTTCCTGCCGTTTTTGCTCCGGGTCAGAAAACAGGTCAAGCTGTTCGCAATCCTGGGGAATTTGTTTTTCCGGAATCACCCGGCAGGCTGCTATTGTGATACGGCGCACCAGAAGGTTGGGGTCTGTTACCCGGTCGTACAGCTCCATCATCGCCTCGGTAATAATTCGGGTGGAGGCGGTATATTCCTCCAAATTCACAGTGCCGTGACCGTGCTTGGGGACTTTTCTGCCGTAATGGTCCGTCACCACCGGTCCGGAGTAAGTTTTGGCAATTTCCGGGTCGGTGAGATTTTCAATATCGTAGCCCACCGTCAGGACAAGCTGGTTTGTCACCAAACCTTTTTCCACCAGATCCAAAATCAGCCGGTCTATCATTTCTCGGGTAATCAGCTTGGCTTTCTCCCAGCTATAAGGGCAATGTAAAACCTGACCGGAGGAGATGGAATTGGTGCTGGGTCGATAGGCTTTAATTTCCCGTAGGGTGCAAGGCTCCCAGCCCCAGGCGTGGTCGATCAAAAGCTGGGCATTGATGCCGAATATTTTGTACAGCAGGTCTTCGTTATAAAATTCACCGGGGCTGCCTAAGGAACAGCGGGCAATATCCCCCATGGTATAAAGACCGCATTTTTCCAATCTCCTGGCATATCCCCTGCCCACACGCCAAAAATCCGTCAGTGGCCTGTGATCCCACAGCAGGCGGCGGTAGGACATTTCGTCAAGCTGGGCGATCCGCACGCCATATTCGTCTGCCGGGATATGCTTTGCCACAATATCCATCGCCACCTTGCACAGGTACAGATTTGTGCCAATACCGGCTGTGGCAGTGATGCCGGTTTCTTCCAACACATCCAGGATCATCCGGCGGACAAATTCCTCCGCCGTCAGACCGCTGACCCGCAGATACGGGGTAATATCCGCAAACACCTCGTCTATGGAATAAACATGGATATCCTCCGGAGCTACATATTTAAGATATATTTCATAGATTTTTGCGCTGATTTCCATATACCGCGCCATTCGGGGCGGAGCGGCAATATAATCAATGGACAAAGACGGGTCTTTTTCCAATGCAACCGCATCCCGGGAACTGCCGGAAAACTTTTTCCCCGGGGCTTTCTCCCGGCGGAGGGCATTGACCTGCCGGATCTGCTCCACCGCTTCAAAAAGGCGGGCTCTGCCGGATATGCCGTGAGCCTTCAGCGATGGGGTTACCGCAAGGCAGATGGTTTTTTCTGTTCTGCCCACATCGGCAACCACCAGATTTGTGGTCAAAGGGTCCAGTCCCCGGTCTATACACTCCACGGAGGCATAGAATGACTTCAAATCGATTGCTGCGTAAATTTTCTGTTTCATCATACTGCCTCCTTTTTTGTATATTATAGAACGCTTGTTCGAAAATGTCAAGAAAGAATACGGACACCCCGGGAGGGGTGTCCCTACGGTATCTATGGGCAGAAATTGTAGGAGCGAACTATGTCTCCCTGCAACAAAAAACGGGCTGATTCAAAAGAATCTGCCCGTTTTCGTTATTTATGGGAATAAGCAAGCGCCTTAGCCTTTTCATAATCAGAGGATCTTACATAGATGGTGTATAGGTAGGTTTGGGTAGAAACCTTGGAATAAGGTTCCCGAATGTGTGCAGCTGCCGCAGAATTGAAATTTCTAGCCAAGACATTCTCACTGACGGTAGTCTTCACCTCATAGCGAATGCCGTTTTGAGAAAGAACTGCCTTGATCCGGGCAAATTCCATAGCATTGGTATCCAAGAAGAGTCGCTTTCTCATAAAAAATAACATTTCCGAATCACCTCCGTGAAATAAATCATATCATGTTGATTTAAGATTGTAAAGTGACATCTATGGGCAGAAATTGTTGGGGGCGGATACTATTCGCCTGCGGGCGACTAATAGTCGCCCCTACTACCTTGTAACAGCTCTTTTTAGTATTTCACAACTTTCGAAGCGACTTTACGGGCTACACGATAGACAGGATTTTCCAATGTCTTTTTGGCATCCTGGAGCTTTTCCCGGATGGGGATATTTTGGGGGCAGTGCTTTTCACACTTGCCGCAGCCGATACACTGGGAGGCTGCCGCAGAATTTTGCCGCAGGGTGGTACACATAAAGTACTCCTTCAGCGCCACAAATTTTCCGTCGCTGTAGTAGCGGTTATAGGCGGAAAATGTTCCGGGAATATCCACACCCTTGGGGCAAGGCATACAATAGCTGCAGCCGGTACAGCCGACCTTGACCAGTTCATTGATGGATTTGACCACCTGCTGCAAAAGGTTCTGATCGGCGCTGTCCATCTCACCGATTTGGGTTTGATGGGCAGTTTCCATATTCTCCTGAAGCATTTCCATAGAGTTCATACCGGAAAGAACCACCGTTACTTCCTTCTGATCCCACAGCCAACGCAGCGCCCACTGGGCTGGCGTTAATCCGGAAGGATGCTCTGCAAAAAGCTTTTTCGCCTTCTCCGGCAGGTTATTGACCAGTCTGCCGCCACGAAGAGGCTCCATAATGATCACCGGGATTCCCTTTTGATGGGCATATTGCAGCCCCTTACGGCCAGCCTGGGTATGCTCATCCAGGTAGTTATACTGGATCTGGCAAAAATCCCAATCGTAGGCATCCACCAGCTGGCAGAATACGGAGGTATTACCGTGGTAGGAAAAGCCGATCTGTCGGATAGCTCCGGACTGCTTTTTCTCCTCCAACCACTCCTGGATACCCAAGTCTTTCAGCCGCTGCCAGGTATCCGGGTCGGTGAGCATATGCATCAGATAATAGTCGATATGGTCTGTGCGCAAGCGCTCCAGCTGCTCCCGGAACAGTTTTTCCATACCATCCCGGCTTTTTATTAAGTAATGGGGCAATTTAGTGGCAATATATACCCGGTCGCGGGCGTTGTTTTTCTCCAAAATTGCGCCCACAGCCGCCTCGCTGCCAGGGTAGATATAGGCAGTATCCAAATAATTCACGCCGCTGTCAATCGCTGCCATAAGCTGCTGCTGGGTCTGCTCCATATCAATGCGCCCCAGCTTCTGGGGAAACCGCATACAGCCAAAGCCCAAAACAGAAAGCTGATTGCCGTATCGATCGGATCTATATTGCATAATCTTCGCTCCTTATGATTTTTTCTTATTATAACAGGACTTTTTCAAAGATTCTATAGTAATTTAAAATTTCATCCTGTATAATAAAAGAAAAAACGGGAGGTATCTTTATGAACTTTACAGAAATCGCATTAAACCGCCAGTCTTGCCGCAATTTTGACGAAAATCGCCCTGTGGAAGAGGAAAAATTGCAGGCTGTTATGGAATCGGCACGCCTTGCTCCCTCCGCCTGCAACAGTCAGCCCTATCACTTTACCGTATGCCGGGGCGAATTGGCCAAGGAAGTCGCCAAAGGCACTATGGATATGGGGATGAACAAATTTGTTGCCCAGGCTCCTGTGATGATCGTGATTACAGAAGATAACTATGTAAAATCCGCCGCAGTTGGCGCAAAAGTCAAAAATAACGATTATCGATCCATTGATATCGGCATCGCCACTGCGTACCTGACCGCAGAAGCCACCGCCCAGGGACTTTCCACCTGCATTTTGGGCTGGCTCAACGACGGTAAGATTCGCAAGGCCTGCAATTTAGATCGCACTGTCCGTCTGGTTATTGCTTTGGGCTACGCCAAGGAAGACGACAAGCTCCGCACCAAAAAGCGCAAGGATATGGAAGAGCTTGTCACCTGGCTGTAATTCGTTGGGACCGGCGTCCTATACGGTCCTCTAAAACAATTGGAGTACAACATATGAATCAATGGAAATCAAGGCGCACCATCAGATTACCAGGGTACGATTACAACACGCCGGGTGTATATTTTCTCACAATTTGCGTTGAAAATCGTAAATGCTTATTATCCCGCATTGTAGGGACCGGCGTCCTCGACGGTCCTGATGTTAAGTTGCTGCCATACGGAGAAATTGCAGAGAAATACATCAAGCAATTAAATGATTTTTATAACGACCTCTCCGTCGAAAGTTATGTAATCATGCCCAATCATATTATATTTTATTGCGGGTGTTAGAAGGACCGTCGAGGACGCCGGTCCCTACAAGTGGTCTGGAAAATGACAATGGACCGTCCGGGAGGTCGGTCCCTACGGCGCAAAATTCTGTTGTTTCCCGGTTTGTTTCTACATTCAAGCGTTTTTGCAACAAAGAGTATGGCAAGAATATATGGCAATCCCGTTCTTATGACCACATTGTTCGTGATCAGGCAGATTTCGATAAGCATTTGCAATATATTTACGAAAATCCATTTGGTTGGACAAAGGATGATCTTTTTGTTGATGAAGGCAATGAAATCCCACAGGTTTAGAGCCTGTGGGATTTTGATATTTTTGTTATTTGATTATAGAAAGGACCGTCGAGGACGCCGATCCCTACAGGATTTGCGGAAAACGGTAATGGACACTCCAAAAGAATAGTCTATATGATTTACTAATAACTCAAGCCAATTGTGGGCTCTAAGAAAAAGCGTCCGTCTTCTGTCATATCCGCTTCAAGCCAAAAACGATATGTATTATATCCAGTATATGCGCTAATTCCACTCACTTCTCCACGAATTTCCACTGAATATCCGTTGGTATGTCTGATCACACTACTTTTTATCACCGTAACATTATTACAGCTTTCAAAATTGAATTTGTCTGCAAGTAATGATCGTACATATTCTGATTTTACAATTTGTGTAACAAGTTCGCTGTCTGAATGTGCTTCTTTCTATGTTAGTGTTTCTCCGCAAGCAGAAAAGATCATCATTGTCGTCACTAAAATCAAGATAATGCTTGTAATTCTCATTGTCGCTTTCATATTCAAAATCCTTTCTTTATTTCATCAGTTGTTTGAATTGCTCGAACAGGTCTATGGCTTCGTCCGCCGGGATTTTTGATGCAGGTAAATCCTCACAAATACGGCATTGGTCAACAAAATTCTTCAAACTATCCAATGATCCGTATTTCATAGATAATACAGAAAGCATGGTATCGACAAATTCCCCACATTCGATTTCATCTGCGGTTTTACATGAACTGCCGAAATATGCTTTTCCGCATTCTTCTAACGGAATCGCAATGTGGCCGTGAAAGTTCCAAGAATCCATTGGTTTGTTCCCCCTTTTCTCTTTATGTAACAGATTGTTACATAAAGAGTGTAACATAATGTTACAATAAAAGCAAGGGGTGATTTGATGATTGGGTTGAAAAATATTCGCAAAAAGCGCCATCTAAATCAACAGAAAGTTGCTATGGATCTGAATATATCCAGGGAAGCACTATCCTATTACGAAAATGGAAAACGCGAGCCATCTCTTGCATTGTTAGTAGAAATGTCTCGATATTTCAATGTTTCAATCAATTATTTAATCACCGGCGAGGAATTTCAAAAAAGATGAACCTGTCAGTTTCTATGAGAAAAGACAGGTTCATTTTTATGGTATTTTTATTGTCACTTGATATTATAGTTTATGCTTTCATTGTCACATAGTATCATCGGCAGCCAGTAGATCCTTCGGCGCCCTGCGCTTGCTCAGGATGACACCAGTCCTTCCATACCATCCTTTGCAGGGAATCGATGTAGGACCGTCGAGGACGCCGGTCCCTACAAATATTTCGAAAAACGGTAATGGACCGTC
>JAZRLK010000085.1:0-50094 GCA_045646805.1 Faecousia sp. | reverse complement strand
GCTCTACCTCGCCCTTAAAGTAGGGCTTCATAGGAGCCATACCGGAGTTGATCAGCAGCAAAGACTGATCATTCTGGGGAATCAAAGAGAAACTGGGCAGACGCAGATGTTCTTTGCTCTCAAAGAAGCTCAGAAACATCTCACGCAGTTCGTTTACGCCGTATGCTTTTGTTGCCATAGAAAATTACCTCCATAAAAAAATAAACCGCCCCTATCCATAGGGGCGACAAGAATCGCGGTACCACCCTAATTTACCGTAAAACGGCATCTTAGCTGCCCTGTAACGGAGGCGACCGACCCGGTCATCCCGGGCAGCTTGGAAGTGGCTGACAGCATATCCTGCAAGGGGCTCGCACCGTATCCCCTCTCGCTTGGCAGTTTTTTGCTCTCTCGTTTCCGCATTGCTTTTTCATATTCCTGTGATATTTTAACATAAAACAGAAATTTGTCAATATTTTTTGATATATTACGGCTGAATTTGGCAAGTCCCTTTTTCGACAAAATATATTGAAAGAACATACAAAATATGATATATTTGTAAACAAGATTATTATGGGGCTGTGTATACTCCCCTACCACAAGAGAGGAAACGGTTTTTATGACAGAAAAATATATCATTTTAGCAGATGTTACCGCGGATATTTCTCAGGAAATACGGGACTTTTTTCAGATCCCCGATTATATTAAAGGCCACATTCATTTTAGCGACGGCAGAGATTTCCAAACCACTCTGGACTGGACCAACATCAGCCGGGAGGATTTTTACAATGCTCTGTCCAACAGAAAGTTGGAAGTCAGTACCGCTCCTGCAAGCCCTGAGGAATACTATCAAATTTTCCGCAAATATGTGGAAGACGGTTATAAAATTCTCAGTATGAATATCTCCTCCAAAATCAGCTCTACCTACAATGTAGCCTGCGGTGCAGCCAAGAGAGTCACGGAGGAAATTCCTCAGGCTGATATTTACTGTTTCGATTCCTACAGAATGTCCGGCGCTTTAGGTCTGCTGCTGATTTATGCCCATATATTGAAAAATGAAGGAAAAAGCTACCGGGAAGTTATTCAGTGGCTGGAAGACAACAAGCACCGCGTACATCAGATGGGTCCCATTGATGATCTGATATTCATTGCACGCCGGGGAAGAGTTACTATGGGCAAAGCCATTATGGGTACTTTTGCCGGAGTTAAGCCTATGGGCGATTGCAACAACGAAGGTTATGTTTCTGTTCTTTCCAAGGTTAAGGGGATCAACAAGGCGCTGGATGTCACCGTGCAATATGCCAAACGCATGGCTACGGATATCCAGAATCAGTACATTGTAATTTCCCACAGCAACCGGGCTGCCTATGCCGAAAAGCTGAAGGAATTGGCAGAAACCAAACTTGGTGCAAAAAAGGTTTTTGTCACCGATGTTTTTACAGGCTGCGGCACAAATATCGGCCCCGGTATGATCGCTATGTATTTTATGGGCAATCCCATTTCCCCTGATTTGGCTGACGAGAAAAACACCATAAACGAAATTCTGGGTGGGTGATACTATGATACATACGATTGATGGCGTTGCCTTCCGAAATATGGTGGATTATGCTGTTCGCAATTTGAATCTGCATTGTAAAATTGTGAATCAGCTTAATGTTTTCCCTGTTCCCGACGGCGACACCGGCACCAATATGGTAACAACCATACACAAAAGTCTGCTTTCCATCGGCGAAAGTATGCAGGATTTGCCCTCCATTTCCCAGAAATTTGCCCACAGTGTTGTCTTCGAAGCAAGAGGAAATTCCGGTGTGATCGTTTCCCAATTTTTCAAGGGCGTAGCAGAAACTTTTCAAGACACCGATGAAATCGACAGCACACTGCTGATCCGTGGATTGGAACAAGGTGTTGCCTACGCCTACTCCTCTGTAGCTACCCCTGTGGAAGGAACGATGCTCACCGTTTTAAAGGATGCTACCAATGCAGTAAAAGAAACCTGCGGACCGGATAACTCGGTAAGAGAAGTTATTGCCTGTTTTTTGGACAACGCCCGGGTTTCTCTGGACAGAACACCCGAACTTCTGCCCGTTTTGAAAGAATCCGGCGTTGTGGACAGCGGCGGAGCCGGAATCGTTTATCTGTTTGAAGGTATGAAAAAATATCTCGATGGTGAAGACTTGGAAGCTTCTGCCTCAGAAAACGCTGAAACAATCATTGATTATGATGCATTTAACCGCACCAGTCAGTTCCCCTTCGGCTACTGCACAGAGCTGCTGATTCAGTTATTGGACGGCAGAGCGCATTTCTCTGAAGCGGAATTTAAAGAGGAGCTTTCCAACATTGGTGATTCCCTTGTCACCTCAGTTCACCAAGACAAGGTTCGGGTACATATCCACACCCATTTCCCCGAACAGGTTTTTACCCTCTGCCACAAATACGGTGAATTTTTATCCCTAAAAATTGAAAATATGACCGTTCAGCATTCCGATTTGATCCAGAACATTCAATGCTCGGACTACAAAAGCAACAGCATTTTTTCCGTAGTTGCCGTTGCCAATGACCAGCAGATGATGAAGCTGTTTTTGGAAATGGGCGCTGATGTGGTAATTTTCAGTCCGGAAAATGTTTCTACCAAGGATTATTTAGATGCATTCCAAAAAGCCAGGAAAGAACAGATTTTGGTATTCCCCAATGGGTCCGACGCCATACTTTCCGCAATTCAAGCCAAAAATCTCTTCCACGACGGCTGCATTTCCGTTATCAACAGCCGTAGTGTTGCAGAATGCTACGCCGCTTTGCCTGCCATCGATTACGAGCAGACAGATATTGACAAGGTCATCGACAGCATCAACAATATCATCAACCACTTATTTGTGGTATCTGTGGCAAAACGGGAGAATCCCATCGTATACAAAAATGAATCCATTTGCCGGGATGAATATTATTCCTTTTCCGGCAAAGAGCTGCTTGTGATTGGCAAAACCATTGAGCAAACTGCAGTGGAAACCATTATGAAAGCGCTGAAAAAGCAGGAATACGAGATCATTACCGTTTTCCATAAGACTTCCGTTCCCATTTCTATGATTGAAGCAGTTGTAGAATCCATCACGGCACGGGGCGTCTGCGCAGAAGTCTATACGGTAGCCACGGATTCCCTCCGGTCTGAATTGACAATCTCCTTTGAATAACGAAAGAAGAGAAAAATATGAAAAAAATTACATCTAAAAAGCAACTGATTTTATACGCATGCTCCGGTCTGGGCGTCAATATGCTCAATATGATCGTTGGTTCTTACCTGTGCAGTGCGCTGCTGGTAGGCGGTTTTGAAAAGCACGTGGAGAACTGGACCTATCTGAACAAGGACTTGGTAGTTTACAGTTTATGGGCCGCTCTGATCGCCGTGGCAAAAATTGTTGACGGTATTATTGACCTGCCCCTTTCCCATTTTGCCGATAATTTAAAAACAAAATTCGGCAAACGCAAATCCGGTTTACTGCTGGGTTTCATTCCGATGGTTCTTGCCTATGTTTTATTCCTTGTACCGCTGAATCATGACGCAACCTACCTTAACACCATTTGGTTTGCAGCACTTCTGATGATCTTCTACGCATTTTATACGCTGACTATGATCACCTACTACGCAACCTTTGCAGAAATCACGGATAACCAGAAGGATGTTGTCCTGCTTTCCAACACAAAATCTGTATGCGATGTTGTGTATTTCAGCCTGAGCTTTGCTCTGGTTCCCGTTTTTATTTCTTTAGGCATCAACATCCGTTATGCGGCTCTGATCTTCCTTCCCCTTTCTCTGACAATGATGATCCCTATGTTCCTGTTGAAGGAGAAAGACACCGCAGAAGACAAAAAACTTCCCACAACTCCCCGTACTACGCTGGTTTCCTCCCTGGTTTTCACCTTCAAGGATTGGTCCTATATCCTCTGGTTGGGTGTTCTGTTTGTAATGAACATCGGTCTGCAATTGTTCCTGAACGGTATCAATGAGTTTTTCTCCACTATGGGGCTGAATATGACCTTTATTATGGCTTCCTGCTTTGTTCCTGTGCCCCTAACCATTCTGCTTTATAATAAGATCATCCTAAAAAAAGGATTGGGCTTCTCTTACCGATACATTTTGCTGGTATTTTCCATTTCTATGGGATTAATGGCCATCTGTAACCTCATACCAGATCAGTTCAAATTCCTCTACGCCATTATGTGCAGCTTGATCGCATCCTTCTCCATCGGTTCTTTCTTCTCCGTAACCTACACCGTACCTTCCCACTGCGCGGCAAACCGTCTTGACGGCGGTGAAACTGCATCGTCTATGTATTTCGCCATCCAGGGCTTATTTGAAGGCGCTTCTGCGGGTTTGGCATCCGGTGTGATCTTGGTATTTTTGAAACAATATCAAGGCGGCGCATTGGTTCCATTCCTCACATTGATCGTTGCGTTTTTCTGTATGGCAGCATTTTTCCTCTCCTTCCTGCTGCCCAAGAGCATCTCTCAGATCGGCAAAAAAAGTATAAAATAAGGATTGTTTTCTATGACACCTTTGCAAATCGTATTACTTTGTCTTGGCATTGCGCTAAGTCTTCTTCTGATCCATATAGCGCTGTCCTTTTACATTGCCTATCGGATCTACACCCAGACTCTAAAACGCCAAAGCAAAGAACACTGGGGGCGCGCTCCCTCAGACAATTCCCCCAGGCAGCTGCAAATGGACAGCTCCGGAATGGAGTGGCACCGTGCAAATCTGGACAAAAAAACGGATGTTCATATCGTTCGTGATGGAATGAATCTTTACGGAGAATTTTATGACTTTGGCTCTGACAAGTGCGCTATGATTCTCTCCGGCAGAACGGAAAGTCTTCGCTACGGTTACTATTTTGCACAGCCCTACGCCAAAGCCGGTATGAGCATCCTTGTGGTAGACCCCAGAGCCCACGGCCTCAGCGACGGCGAATTTAACACCCTTGGTTTTGAAGAAAGCAAAGACGATTTGGTCTGGGTTCGGTATCTTCACGAAAACCACGGAATCAATCACATTGTATTCCACGGAATTTGCATTGGAGCAGCCGGCGGTATTTTCACTTGCACAAGCGAAGAATGCCCTGACTATATTGACGGTATTGTTACAGAAGGTATGTTTGCAAGATTCGGCGAATCTATGCGGAACCATCTGATCAAGCGCAAAAAACTGATCTTTCCGATTTTGCAGTGCATCAATTTCTGGTGCAAACATTTCACCGGTCATTCTATGATGCGCGGACCGCTGAATGTAATTGACAAAATGGATCAAAATCTTTTGATGCTGCACAGCTTAGCTGACAAGATCTCCCCCAGCCGTTATGCGCAAGCTTTGTATGACCGCTGCGGCAGCAAAGAGAAAAAATTAGTATGGTTCGAAAACAGCGATCATTCCATGATCCGAATTGATCACACCGAAGAATACGACCAGGAAATCACACAGTTCCTTCGTCGGCTGTATCCAAACGGAAAATGACTACGAATTTTAAACCAAATATTGACTGAAAAATCACCCTATGCTATAATATTTCCAGAAACCAATTTATAAGGAGGCATTATTATGTCAGAAACTACTTTGGATCTCGTCCCTCAGGATAACGACACACAGCTGCAGGAAAAGGTTGAGCTTGCCTTCAGCACAGGATTGGCCGCAGCCATTATGTCCGAATTCCCCATTGCCTCTATTATGGCAATTTTCAAAGGAAATAAGGGCAAGAAGATGGTTGCCGAAATCGATCAAATCATAGCGCAAACCGGAAAATCCGGCGGTACAAAACGACTCCTTGCCAAAATCTTCAGTATCTTCGGCTTTATAAACGGAATTGTATGCACCGCATTATACGCCTTTTTTGCCCTCTACTTTACTATTTATTTTGCCGTACTGATTCCGCTTATGATCGCTTCTATGTAATCATTTATTCATAAAATAAAAAAGGAGGCCTGCATATGGAACATTTGCTGGAAGCCATTAATCTATCCAAGCAATATGGAAATTCACGAGGATTATGCCCTACCAATTTGATTCTGCCCCAGGGTAAGATCATCGGCCTTTTAGGTCCCAACGGAAGCGGCAAGACCACGCTTATCAAGCTGATTGCCGGTCTATTAACCCCTACCACCGGAACGATTACTGTCGGCGGATACCCCATTGGTCCGGAAACTAAAGCTTTGGTATCCTATCTTCCCGACCGTGACTATTTTGATCCCGGTCTGAAAATCACACAATTATTGGACTACTTCCAGGACTTTTATAAGGATTTTGATCGGGAACGGGCAGAGGCAATGCTGACCGGCTTGGGAATTGATCTGACCAAACGGTTTAAAGCCCTTTCCAAAGGCACACGGGAAAAGGTTCAATTATCCCTGGTTATGTCACGCCGGGCTAAGCTGTATTTGCTGGATGAACCCATCGCCGGTGTTGATCCCGCTGCCCGGGACTTTATCCTGCACACCATTATCTCCAATTACGATCCCGAGGCTACCGTTTTGATCTCCACCCACTTAATTGCGGATGTAGAGCCTGTTCTGCAGGAATTTATTTTCGTGCACAATGGAAATATTATCCGGCAAGGTACGGTGGAGGAAATTCGCGCAGAAGAAGGAAAATCTATAGACGAACTATTTAGGGAGGTGTTCAGATGTTTGCCACCCTGCTAAAATACGAATTCCGCAGAACGAAAAATATTCTTCTGCCGTTGAACCTTGGCGGTCTGGGCATCGGTGCTATGGGATATTTTGTTATGCTGCTTCTTATGAAGCTTGTCCAAAATCCCGACTCTGACTTTACTGTCGTATCTCCACTGCTGGTGATACTTTGGTTCGGCTTATTCGTGATGTTGGCACTACTCTCAACTGCTATGGCCATCGTCCTTTGTATTCAGTTCTTCCGTGATAAGTTCACCGATCAAGGTTATTTAACCTTTACCCTTCCGGCAACCACCCATCAGATTCTTCTGTCCAGCTATTTGAACTTCCTGCTGTGGACAATTTTTAATACCATCATTACTGTGATTGGTTTTATTCTGATGGTAGCTCCGTTCTTTTCCTATCTCATCAGAGAATTATCTCAGATGGGTCTTGAGGTCTCCTATCTATGGGCATTGATCAAAGAAGAACTCGCCGCATTCCTTCCCTCCGGTATTCTCTTCACCGTAGGTTATATTTCGGTTGGTATCAGCGGTCTTTTCTATGGCATCACCCTCCCCTATCTGGCTATTACGCTGGCTTCTATTCTTGTTAAGAAAATGAAGCTGTTGGTAGCCGTGGGTATCGGATACGGAATGTCTATGGTAATGGGCATCATTCCCTCTATTCTGTCTATGATCGAAGGATTCATCACTGGAATGATTATGGCAAGCAGCAACACGCCTTCCTACTATATCCCCGGATCAGTTTCACTGATTCTTACTGCGATCCTGTATATGGTGTTTGCCGTGGGCGGATATTTCCTGATGCACCGTTTGGTGAAGAATAAATTGAATCTATAATATGTAAAGACCGGGAATTGGCAATCGCCAATTCCCGGTCAGAGTGTCAAAGAACCCCCAAACCGTCAAAACACAAAATGAATGATAATAGCAAAGTCTAAAAGCCTTCCCCTTGGGGGGAAGGTGGCAAAAATCTTTGATTTTTGACGGATGAGGGGTAAAAGAGCTTGCTTTGCAAGGTGTTTTGACTTACGGCACAACTCGAACCCTACCGTACTACCTGTACGCCGACGGGTTCGAGTTGTTTGTCTTTGGCGCTTCTATGACCTCTGCAGTCTGTCAAAAAGTACTTTTTTGACAGACTGACCGGGAATTGGCAATCGCCAATTCCCGGTAATTTTCATTTATAGAAAGTGTTTCCGCCGATGAACTCACGGACAAGGCTGGTGGGCGGGATCTCATCGTCTACATCTGCCTCAAGGACATAGTTTAAGATCTTCACAATGCCGCGGACCTGCTCATAACATTCATCCTCCGGCTCTATGGATGCCAGCAAGGGATAGATATGCTTTTTCAGAACTGCCAGCTCATACAGCGTGGAGCTGTTGAAAATCAAATCTGCCTGCTCCTGGAACGGGAATATCCACCGTTTTTCGCCCCGGCGGACAGAATCCCACATGGACATTGTACGGGCCACAGAAGAGCCACGGGTTTCATAGTCACGCACCGTTCTGCGCAGCAAACGCAGGTAGCTGGTGGGGATACGGTTATGGTCGTCCAGGTTCAGCGGCAGCAATGGGCTGACATAAAGCTTAAAAATTTTACCCGGTTCTACCTTATTGGGCAACAGCACGGGGTTCAATGCATGCAGGCCTTCTACGATAATGACCGTGTTTTCCTGCAGGCGCATAATATGTCCCTTCCACTCTCTGCGCCCTTTCAGGAAATTAAAGGTAGGAATCTCCACCTCTTTGCCTGCCAGCAGATCCCGAAGATTCTTACGGAACAAATCCGTATCGATCGTATTGATATGCTCCAGGTCTACCTTTCCGTCAGGACCGGGCTCAATTTTATCCCGGTCAATATAGTAGTCGTCCAATCCCATCAGAACCGGCGCTTTCCCGTGGACACGCAACTGGGTTGCCAGGCGGTTGGCAGAGGTGGTCTTGCCGGAAGAGCTGGGTCCAGCCAGCATCACGATCTTTGCGCCTCTTTGGCACACCATATCTGCTACATTGGAGAATCTCTTTTCGTGCAATGCCTCATTGACACGGATCAATTCCCGGATCTTGCCATTTTCCACCAATGTATTCAGATCAGCCACCGTTTCACAGCCCATCAGCTCGCACCAGCGTGTGCCTTCTGTACTGACGGAGAGGAAGTTGGGCATATCCTGGTACGCCGCAGGCCAGTTGGGGTACAGCTCATCCGGATAAACGAAGAAGAATCCCCCCTGAGCAGGCAAAATATTCCAGGACTGCAAATAGCCCGTAGACGGTGCCAACTCGCCATAATAATAGTCCATAAACTCGCCGGAATAGTACACATCGAAATCCGGTTCCTTCCGCCAGGAAAGGAGTTTTGCTTTGTCCTCCTGCCCGTCAGCTTTAAAATGCTCGATCGCATCCGCTGTGCTGATTCTACGGCGGACAAGGGGGATATCCTTCTCCACAATGGAGATTACCTGCCGGCGCAGTTTTTCTGCGGTAAATTCCTCATGATCCACTTCCACAAAGAGCGCAGGTCCAACCGTACATCCCATTTTCGCCTTGGCTTCCGGCCACAATTGGTGCAGCGCAAGAAAGAGCACGAATTGGGCCGTTCTGTCATATACATCCCGACCGGCAGGGTCTGTGATCCGCAGAAGCTGAATCACACCGCCGGATGCTGCCATAGCCCGGCGGATAGACGGCCGATCATGGTTGGAATCCTTCTCACGTACGGGTATATAGTTCAAGCTGAACACCTCGCCTGCAATTTTCGCAGCCAAAGGTCTTTCCGAAACTGTTTTACCCTCAATATTCAATTCCTTTATAATATCCAACAGGCTTTGACCGGTTTGCGCCGTAACCTGTTTTCCATCTATTGTTAACGTCATAAAAATACCTCCTTAAAAACGCAGCAATGAGGCGCTTGCTGTAGTATTATGATATAGTACCATATTTCATCTGAAAATGGAAGTGTTTTTTATGGAAAGTATACATATTTTTACAACTCATATACATCCTTACTATTTTTTATATTCCAGCACATACTACAAAAACCAATGTTTTCATACAGGAGGAAGCAGAATGTGCACAGCCGTTAGTTTTTTATCCGGCGATCATTATTTTGGGCGAAATCTGGACTTAGAATACTGCTACCGGGAATCCGTGACCATAACGCCAAGAAATTTTCCTTTCAAGTTTCGCAACGGCAAAAATTATCTATCCCATTTGGCAATTATCGGAATAGCTACAGTAGCCGACGGATATCCTCTCTACTATGATGCCACCAATGAAGCCGGTTTATCTGCGGCAGGACTGAATTTCCCGGGGAATGCCTTTTACGGAAAGCCGGGAAATATCAAAAATTCCGTTGCTCCTTTCGAACTGATCCCCTGGGTGCTTTGTCAATGCCACAGTACCGCTGAAGCCAAAGAATTACTGGAAAACACCAGCATTGACACAATTGAATTTTCGCCCGAATATCCTTTGAGCGATCTGCACTGGATCATCAGCGACGAAAACGAAAGTATTACGGTAGAACCATTAAAGGGCGGATTGACAATCACAAAAAATCCTGTGGGCGTTTTGACAAACAATCCGCCATTTGACTATCATTTGCATAATTTGTGCAACTATATGTATCTGACAAGTTCAGAAGCAGAAAACAGACTCTCTCCGCAAATTGATTTAAGGCCATACAGCCGGGGCATGGGCGCAATGGGTCTGCCCGGCGATTTATCTTCAGCCTCCCGTTTTGTTCGGGCATGTTTCACAAAACTTTGCAGCATCAAACCGGAAAGTGAATATGATGCGATTATTCAATTTTTTCACATTTTAGGGTCTGTAGAACAGCAGGAGGGCTGTGTACAGGTGGGAGAAAAATTCGAAAAAACCATATATTCCAGCTGCTGCAATACAAAAAAGGGTATTTATTATTACACCACCTACGAAAATCCCCAGATCACGGGGGTTAACTTATATCGTGAAGATCTGAATGCTGATCGACTGTTCAGCTACCCTCTGGTTCACAGCGCGCAAATTCGTATGGAGAACTGATGTGGTAATTACAGGTTGAATTTAAAGCAATAGGGTGTTATAATCTGCATATTGATATGCAGAAAGGGTCTGATGAAGTGGTCGAACTATTAGACAATTTTTTTGAATCCTCACTTTTGCCTATGACACCGATTCCATCTTATGGATGGTTTCACATTCTTTACACTTTGATCGGTTTTATTGTATGCGGTTTTACCGCCTGGAAGATGCGCAACATCAGCGAAAAAGCTGCCAAGTGGTTTATTTTCGGAATCGGATTATTTCTCTCGCTGACAGAGGTTTATAAGCAGCTTTTCCTGTATTTCAACTCAGAAAATCACACCTATAACTGGGGTGAACTCCCCTTCCAGCTTTGCAGCGTTCCTATGTATTTAAGTCTGATCGCCCCCTGGCTGAAACCCGGAAAACTGCAGCGGGGTATGTACAGCTTTATGGTGCTGTTTAACCTGCTGGGCGGCGGTATATCCTTCCTGGAACCCTCCGGTCTATTGCTGGATGATTGGTTTTCTACGGTTCACGCCCTGTTCTGGCATATGTCGCTGGTGTTTTTAGGTCTGTTCCTGTGCTTTTCCAAACGGGGCGCCACCGAAAAAAGCGACTACAAAGGCGCAGCATTCACTTTTATTGGTCTTTCCGGCGTTGCCTTTGCCATCAATGCTTTTGTTCAGAATGTATTGGGAAAGCACATCAATATGTTCTTTGTGGGCCCCGGTGAATCCCCCATTATCGTATTTAAGCAATTCTGCAAATGGTTCGGCTGGCCTGTGAACACTTTCATCTATATTTTCGCCCTATGCTTAGGCGCTTATCTGATTCACCTGCTGATTCAGCTGTTTATGAAGAAAAAGGCATAAGAATATCCCCCGTAGATTGTAAACAATCTTCGGGGGATATATTTTTAGCTATACCTTCAACAGATAACACGGACGCGGAGGACACCGTCAACGGCGGCAATTGCCTGGGTTACTGCTTCAGAAACCTCAGAATCCAAGTCCAGCATAGTGCAGGCATATTCGCCTTTACTACGGTTAAGCATATCGGAAATATTCACATTCTCCCGGGCCACGATAGATGTAAACTGACCCAGAGAATTGGGAATATTCTTATGCAAAATCAGAAGTCTTGCAGGTTTTGTCAGTTTTCCCATATCGCAGTTGGGGAAATTGACAGAATTGGTGATCGTGCCGTTTTCCAGGTAGTTCATCACCTGCCGCACTGCCATACGGGCACAGTTATCCTCAGCCTCTTCTGTGGATGCGCCCAAATGTGGTATGGCAACCACGCCTGCCATAGATGCGGTTTTATCATTGGGAAAATCGGTGACATACCGCTTCACCTTACCGGAGGCAATCGCCTGCTCCAAAGCATCATCGTCCACCAAAGCATCACGGGCAAAGTTCAGAAGAATCACACCGTCCTTCATTTGGGAGAATGCTTCTGCATTGATCATACCCCGTGTGCTATCCAGCAATGGCACGTGGACAGAAATAATATCGCATTTTTCATAAATTTCTTCCCGGGTTTTTACCGGAACAATGCGGCTATCCAGATGCCAGGCCGCATCTATGGAAATATAAGGATCAAATCCGTATACGGACATTCCCAGCTTCAGCGCATTATTGGCAAGCGGGCCGCCTATCGCACCCAATCCAATTACACCTAAGGTCTTGCCGGCAATCTCACTTCCGGCAAATTTGGACTTGCCCTTTTCCACTTTTTTCGCCACATCTCCATCATTACGGATGGACTGCACCCATTGGATGCCGCCGGCTACATCACGGCTGCCCAACAGCATACCGCACAGCGCCAGCTCCACAACGCCGTTGGCGTTGGCACCGGGGGTATTGAATACGACAATACCTTCATCGGCGCACCGGTTCAGCGGAATATTGTTCACACCAGCACCGGCTCTGGAAACTGCCAGCAATTCCTTGGGAAATTCCATTTCGTGCATTGCCGCACTGCGGACCATAATAGCATCGGGGGATTCTCCCTCTGCAGCAGTTTGATAATTTTCCGTCCAAAGTTCCGTACCCTTGGAAGAAATCGGATTCAAATATTGGATTTTAAACACGGCTGCTTCACCTTACCTTGCTTTCGAATTCTTTCATAAACTCCGTCAGTGCCTGCACACCCTCGATGGGCATTGCATTATAAATGCTGGCACGCATACCGCCGACGCTGCGGTGACCCTTCAAATTGGTAAATCCGGCAGCAGCTGCTTCCTTTACAAATTTGGCTTCCAGATCTGCATCACCAATCACAAAGGGTACGTTCATCAAGGAGCGGTCCTTCTTTTCAACGGTACCACGAAACAGATCGCTGCTATCCAGGCAATCATACAAAATCTTTGCCTTTGCCTCATTATGGGCTGCAATTGCCTCTAATCCGCCCATATTTTTGAGCCATTTAAACACCTTGCCGCAGATATAAATACCATAAGCAGGCGGCGTATTATACATTGAACCGTTATCTGCAAAGGTTTTATATTGCAGCATAGTGGGCGTGCCGGGCAGAACATCCTCCCGGATCAGATCTTCCCGGATAATGCCAATCACAACACCGGCAGGACCGATATTTTTCTGAACACCGCCGTAGATCATACCGTAATCAGTCACATTTACCGGCTCAGACAAAAAGCAGGAAGACACATCGGCAACCAGAGTTTTTCCCTTGGTATTGGGCAGCTTTTTAAACTTTGTGCCGTAGATGGTATTATTTTCGCAGATATACACATAATCTGTATTTTCACTTATGGGCAGATCGGAACAATCGGGAATATAGGAAAATGTCTTATCCGCAGAGGATGCAATGGCATTGGCTGTGCCGTATTTGGCCGCCTCTGCGCAAGCCTTCTTCGCCCACATACCGGTAATAATATAATCCGCCACACGGTTCTGCATCAGATTCATAGGAATCATAGCAAATTGCTGAGATGCGCCGCCCTGCATAAACAAGACCTTATAGTTATCCGGAATGCCCATCAGATCCCGCAAGTCTTGCTCGGCCTCGTCAATAATAGCTTGGTAGGTACTGCTGCGGTGACTCATCTCCATAACAGACATACCGCTGCCACGGTAATCCATCATTTCAGTAGCCGCTTCCTGCAGCACAGATTCAGGCAGAACCGCAGGACCTGCAGAAAAATTATATACTCTTGCCATAAAGCTTCCTCCTCTTATGCACGATATATTGTATTTATATCGCGGACAAATGTATTTCCTATATACTACCACCAATCGGTATAAATTACAATAAGCAAATTGATTTTTCGTCTATTTTCTTAGTTTTCCAAAATTCCTGCGATGGTTTTTGGGCACAATTGACACAGCCTCATCCGATTCCTGTTAATTCTACTTGATAATGGGTCAACCAATGGTTGATTTGCAGCATATAGGCCATTGTTTGCGGTGTTTTCATTAACTGCCCGTACCACGGCCAGGTATAGTTATCCGTCAGCAGGCTGCGGATTGCTTCCCTATCCGCAATTTGGAATAGCGGGGCATCTTTTTGCTCCAAAAGCAAGGAAAGTCTACCCTGCATAATTTGGGTATACGCCGGATCCCAGGTTTTGGGGTAGGGACTTTTCTTTCGATACAGCACTTCCCGGGGCAAATACTCCGCCATTGCAAAACGAAGCAATCCCTTCTCCCTTCCGCCGTAGTCTTTAAATTCCCAAGGTACGCCGTACAAATACTCCGCCAGTCGATAGTCGCAGAAGGGTACACGAACCTCCAGACCGCTGTACATACTCATTCTGTCTTTTCGATCCAGAAGCGTTTGCATAAACCAACGCATATTCAAATTGACCATTTCCTTCATCCGTCTTTCGTCAGGAGAATTTTCCGGCAGAATATCACTTTCTGTCAAGGTTTTACGGTACTGATCCATCACAAAGGCTTCAGCATCGTTTCTCGACCACAAACCGGGTGCCAAAAAGCCAGCACGCAGCTTGGTATTTTGCGCCCAGGGAAAACCGTCAAAGGCCCGAACATCCGGATCCCGGTACCAGGGATAGCCGCCGAAAATCTCATCGGCACACTCTCCGGACAATGCCATTTTTACATCTTTTCGGATGCGTTTGCAAAATGCCAGCAAAGAAAAATCCACATCAGCCATTCCCGGCAGATCCCGGGCCTGCGTTGCCTCCTGCAGCGTATCTGCCAATTCCTGTGCCGTCAGCACCGTCCAATGGTGATCCGTTCCCAGATACTGCTGCATCAGTTGAATATAACGATTATCACTATCCGGCTGGAATTTTCCGGCTACAAAATACGCTTCATTATTTTCGTAGTCTACCGAAAATGTTTTCAGCGGTTCCTGCATTTCTCTGGCGCAAACGGAACTGATCAAACTCGAATCCAGTCCGCCGGACAAAAATGTACCCAGCGGAACATCGCTGACCATTTGCCGTTTTATGGAATCGGTTACCAAAAAACGCACTTGCTCGGCTGTTTCCTCAAAGCTTTGGGTATGGATGCGGTCCTTTAATTTCCAATATTGGCCAGTGATCCACTTTTCGTTTTCGTAAAAACCAAACCAGCCAGGTTCTAATTCCATAATCCCACGAAACACACCGCTTCCCGGCATTCTGCCGGGGCCTAACAGCAGCAGCTGATATACCCCTTCCCGGTCTAATTCCGGTTTTACAGATGGATGGGACAGCAGGGTTTTAATCTCCGATGCAAAAATAATCCCCTGATCCTTCAACGCATAAAAAAGCGGTTTTACTCCGATTCTGTCCCGTGCCAGAAACAGCCTTTTTCTATGATGCTCCCATACCCCGAATCCAAAAATGCCGTTGAATTTCTCAACACATTTTTCCTGCCATTGGGCATAGGCATGGAGAACAACCTCTGTATCAGAATGACCTAAAAAGCTATGCCCCAGAGCAGCAAGTTCCTGTTTGACTTCCTGGGTGTTATACAATTCCCCGTTATAAACAAGGGTATATGTTTCACCGGCAAAATCAAGATGCATAGGCTGCGCACCACCTGCAATATCCACAATGGCAAGTCGGCTATGGAGCAGCGCACAGTTATCAAACACCGCTGTTCCCCTGCTGTCCGGGCCTCTACGGAGCATCGTTGCTTCCATCTTCTTCAAAATATGTTCGTTATGGGGAAGTCCAACCATTCCGGCTATTCCGCACATAAACCATCAGCTCCTTTCCTCTTTATGGTATGCACCAAGTTCCCGACGGTGCATAGCATAGGAGGAAAGGAGTGATATATTTGTCGTCCATCGGTTACATACAAGTTCACGCCTACGCCAGCAATGCCCAGATTCCTTTGGAAAATGTGGCTGTATCCATCACCGATCCAAAAGGCTCTGCCATCGCTATGCGGCTGACAAACCGTAGCGGTCAGCTGGACATTCCTATCCCTATTACTGTTCCCGATCTTTCTGCCAGCCTATCCCCAAATACAGGCGTGATACCCTATACAACGGTTAACCTTTTTGCAAAACTGTCCGATTATGAGGAGATAGAAGCAAACAACATTCAGATTTTTGCAGATACTATAACCAATCAGAATTTGGAAATGATTCCTTTATCGGAGCTGCCGGAATATTGGAACCAGGTTGAGATCTTCAACACACCGAAACAAAATCTATAAGGAGGAATTTATGCCGACAGTAACACCTTATGTGCCGGAGAATATAACCGTTCATCTGGGTTCTCCATCCTCCAATGCTGCCAATGTTACGGTTCCATTTTCCGATTATGTGAAAAATGTGGCATCCAGCGAGATCTACCCAACTTGGGACGAAAGCGCACTGCGCGCCAATATTCTTGCCATTGTTTCCTTTGCCCTGAACCGGGTGTACACGGAATTTTACCGCAGCAGAGGCTACGATTTTCAAATCACCAACAACACCGCTTACGATCAGGCATTCGTAAGCGGCAGAAGTTATTTTGAAAATGTCTCCCGGCTGGTGGATGAACTTTTCAACGACTATCTGCGCAGGCCGGGATTTGTTGAGCCCCTGGCTGCCAAATTCTGCAACGGAACAACCGTCACCTGCCAGGGATTAAGCCAATGGGGCAGCCAGAACCTTGCTCAGCAGGGATATAGCTACGATCAAATTCTGCGCAGCTACTATGGGAATGTGGAGATCGTTCCCAATGCCCCGATCCGTGGTATTTCCCCGTCTTATCCCGGATCCCCATTGCGGATCGGCAGCACCGGTCCCAGTGTGGTAGTTTTGCAAACATCTTTGAACCGAATCTCACAAAATTATCCTGCAATCCCCAAAATTCCCGTAGTTGACGGAGTCTTTGGCAGCCAGACAGAGGCAGCAGTCCGGGCTTATCAGCGGATATTCGGTCTGACAGCGGATGGCATCGTGGGGCAGGCCACCTGGTACAACATCGTTAAAAGATACACCGCAGTTAACAAGCTTGCGGAATTGCGCAGTCTGGGGCAGCAATTTTACGCCATCAACTGGTCGCCTGCAACCACATTGCAAATTGGCAGCAGCGGCGATCAGGTGCGATTGCTGCAATATATGCTTTCGGTACTGTCATCCTACATTCAAGCCATCCCTCCCGTTACCATCGACGGAATCTACGGGCAGGACACACGCGCTGCGGTACTGGCGTTTCAGCGGCGGTATCAGCTCCCGGAAACCGGAACCGTTGGGCAAACCACCTGGGACACCATTTACGATCAATATTCCGGGATTGAAAACACCACATTGCGGTCCTCTGTCAATTTCCCATCAGGTCAATCTTCTCAGGCTGTGCCAGCAGGCAATTTCCGCAGAAACGGCAACGGCAGAACGAACCGCAATTCCCCTTATTCCCAAACAACAGTATTGACCCAATTCCCAGGGCGTGATCTGAGCATGGGAGATCAAGACCCGGTCAGACAGGAGGTAGTCAGATGAGACCGCCGGAATCCTTTATCGAACAGCCTATACGCAGTTTGCAGACAATGCTCCGTGTTCTTGCAGAAGATGATTCATCCCTGCCAACTGTTGTACCCGATGGGATTTATGGGCAGACTACTATGGCAGCCGTTACAGAATTTCAACGCCGTCAAGGGCTTCCTATGACGGGTATTACGGATCAGGCAACCTGGGATACCCTTGTGCCCGAGTATGAAAAAGCACTCATACGGGTAGACAAGGCAGAACCCATCGAAATCATTATGGACCCGGGACAGGTGTTTGTAATCGGAGACGAGGGTGCATACATCTATCTGATGCAGACCCTTTTGATTTGGCTTGCCAGAGATAATCAAACCATTTCGCCGCCAGAGCATACCGGCATTTTTGATCAGCAGACTGCCGATGCCCTTGCCGCTTTTCAAGCCCTGGCAGGACTGGAACAGACCGGCTCACTGGATAAAATCACCTGGAAAAACTTATCCCGGCAATTTACGCTCAATGCCCATCACAACAGCAAAAGGCGGATAATCCCCTCGACCCCGTACTATAATTCTGAATTTTTTGAAAACAATGAAAGTTTTTCTTGATTCGTGGAAATAAAAGGAATATAATATTTTTCGTAATACAACAGGAGGCAAATATGAAAGGCATAAACTGGAAAAAAGAAATATTTACCATCCCGAATATGCTAAGTATGTTCCGGTTGGCTTTGATTCCGCTGTATATCAGCATTTATTTAAATGCGAAGGATTCAGCGGACTATTACCTTGCCTCCGCCATTTTGGCCGTATCCTGCCTGACTGATTTGATCGACGGTCAAATTGCCCGGCGTTTTCATATGATCTCCACCGTTGGCAAGGTTTTAGATCCCTTTGCAGACAAAATCACCCAGTTTACCCTGGTTTTATGTTTGGCCGTCAGACACAAGGTTTTATGGGGTATTGTGATACTCCTTATTATCAAGGAGCTTTTTCAGCTGATCGCCGGTATCATTGTTTTTAAACAGGGGCAGATGCTCAAGGGCGCGCAATTTACAGGCAAGATCTGCACAACGGTTCTGTTTGTCAGTTTGATCCTGATGGTTATGCTTCCGGAGCTCAGTCCTGCGATTGTCAATTGGATCGCTTTGATTGACGGCATTTTCCTGCTGGTTGCTTTCGGCGACTATCTGATCGTCTATCTGCGCAAGGATTCCAAATTCCAAGCCATCGACAAGGGCGAAATATAATAACCGGGCGTGCTGCATTTCTTCTGCAACACGCCCCAGTCAATACCACGAGGATAGAAAATGTTTGATATTACTTTAATTTGTATGGGAAAACTCAAGGAGAAATTCTATCTGTCCGCTGCCGCAGAATACGAAAAACGGCTTAAGGGCTACTGCAATTTCCACCTGGTTGAACTGCCGGAAGTCCGGCTGCCTGATGACCCTTCCCCTGCTGAAATTTCCGCCGGTTTGGACAAAGAAGCGGAATTGATTATGACAAAGATTCCTAAAGGAAGCTGGTTTTGTATTTTTACCCCGGAAGGAAAGTTGCTCTCCTCCACGGAACTGGCAAATAAGATCAAAGATGTAAAGCTTGCAGGAAAAAGCAGCGCTTGCTTTTTGATCGGTTCTTCCTTCGGAATCTCTCCCAAAATCAAGCAAATGGCAGATTTCAAACTATCTATGAGCCCGATGACTTTCCCCCACCATTTGGCAAGAATTATGGTGATGGAGCAGCTCTACCGTGCCGAAGCAATTCAGGCAGGAAGTAAGTATCACAAATAGCAAAAAACTCCCCCGTGTCACCGACACGGGGGAGTTGCTCAAAATTCACCGGCTGCATACATAACTGCAGACAATGCACACAACGGTGCCGTTTCACAGCGCAGGATGCGGCTGCCGAGGGTGCAAATATGGAATCCCAACTGCTGGGCTGCTTCCACTTCTCGCTGCTCCAAGCCGCCCTCAGGGCCTGTGAGCAGGCTGATTGTTTGGAAAGGATTGGCTTCCAAAACCATTTTTAAAGTGGTTGCTTTTTCATTTTCATAGAACAAAATGGCAGCATCGGCTTTTCGGGCTCTATCCAGCGCCTCACGGTAGCTGCCCAAAACGATTACCTGAGGAACAACACCTCTGCCGGACTGCTCTGCCGCAGATGCGGCAATCTTCTGCCACCGCTCCAGTTTCTTTTTTAAGCTTTTTTCATCCGGCCTTGATACGCACCGGGCAGAGGGAAATGCTACAATCTCACAAGCCCCCAGCTCCGTAGCCTTTTGGATCACGTGCTCCAGCTTATCTGCCTTTGGAAATGCCATATATATACTGGCTTTTACTGCCGCTTCAGATTGGGAATCCTGGCGGCTTTGCACTACCAGACTGATCTGTCCGGGACTGACATCGCTGATCGTACACACGCATTCTGCGCCTTTGCCGTCGCATACCAGCACCGACTCTCCGCATTTTAGCCGCAGCACTTTGGCGTGGTCAGCATTTTCGCCGGTGAGAACCAAAAAATCACCGGACAGTTCTTCGGAAGATACAAAAAATCTTGTCATATTGCTCATCCTTTCGTTTAAAAATATCATACCAGTTATTTCAGGAAAGTCAACCAAAAAGGATACTTGTATTTTGCAAGGCAAACCGATATAATAAGGCAGAAGGAAGTGATCTGTTTTGAACAAAGTATGGCGTCATTTTTGGACTGTCAACCGACATCGGTGGCTGGTATGTCAGGGCTGTTTTAAAGTTGGGCTTTATTGGCAGGGACTGACCCACGACCTGTCTAAATATTCCCCCACAGAATTTTCTGTCGGTGCAAAATATTATCAAGGTACACGAAGCCCCAACGCAGCAGAGCGGGATCTTTTCGGTTTCAGCACCGCCTGGATGCACCACAAAGGCCGCAACCGTCATCACTACGAATACTGGACCGATATGAATCCGGTATCCAAGCAGTATGAATCCGTTCCCATGCCACGGAAATATCTGGCCGAAATGGTTATGGACCGCCGGGCAGCCTGCAAGGTTTACGAAGGCAAAAACTATACCGGCAGTTCTGCGCTAAATTATTTTGAAAAAAGCCGTGAGCGTCTTTTGATGCATGAGAAAACCCGTCGAGAGTTGAGTTTCCTATTGACAATGCTCCGAGACAGCGGTGAAAAAGAAACATTTCGGTATATCAAGCGCAATGTCTTAAAAAACAAGCCATTCCCCTGGGAATGTGAATAATGCGTCTATTTTGGGGCAGGATAATTGTGCAGGTAAAAAGTGCGAAAATTTGGAAAAAAGTTCTTGACATTTTTCTTTGATTGAGTATAATAATATCCGTGCCTGTCACATAGAGGATTAGTGTAACGGTAGCACACCGGACTCTGACTCCGTTCGCGGGGGTTCGAATCCCTCATCCTCTGCCAAAATAAAAACACCACCTGTTAGGTGGTGTTTTTATTTTTTTGCGTCGAATTAGAGGAATTCGAACCCATCTAAATGTGGCGCGGATGAGCGCCGCACGCGACGGCTTGACGGAGCGTAACCTTGACTAAATCGAATCCCTCATCCCCTGCCTAAAATAATAAGCTTATATACAAATAGCAGGACGAGGAAGAACACATCTATCCTCGTCCTGTTATTTATATGGTTTTGGTTTATCTGTCATGCCAATGAGATAGTCAGCAGATAAATTATAAAACTTACATAGCTTTACAAGATCATCGATTTTCAATTCTGCCCGACCCGTTTCGATATGATTATATCCCTGTTGCGATTTATTAAGTATTTTCCCAACATCGGTCTGTGTTAAGTCTCTATCTTCTCGAACATTTCTCAATCTTGATCGGTAATCTACCATAGCCCTCACCCCTCTAACGGGTATATATTAACATACTCGTATTTTGAGTATTGACATTTACTCAAAGTTTGAGTATTATTGTTTAGGAGGTAATCGCTGTGTCCAGAAGAAAGATGTACATCCTATTGAGCTATGTTTCGTTAATATTAGGTTTTTTTATTTATGTTTTATTCCGAAAGAATTCCTACATTGGAATCCTGTTTGGCAAATTCCAACTGGTGCATATAGTCAGAGAATTGACAAGCAAGCTTTCCTGTGATTTCTTAAAATTTTATTTAACGGATTATCTGTGGGGATTTTCTTTGTGCTGCGGTCTGCTCGCTATTTATGTGCCTAAACGGTCCGGCTGTATGCTTTGCTCTGGTACAGCATTCCTATGCGGATGTATTTGGGAATGGATGCAGTTCAAAAACCTTTTTAACGGAACAGGAGATATCTGCGATGTTTTCATGTATTTTTTGGCAAGCATAACCTGTCTCATTATTAACATTAGGAGTGAAAGAAATGAAAAAAACTAAGTTATTATTAACAATTCTACTCGTTGTGCTGTTTGCCGTTTTTGCAATGGGCAGCGGCGAAGACACATCCTCAACACAGGAACCAGGAAAGGTTTCCACCGAAGGCAAGGTCGATGGTGCGATTGGAAATTATGCTGTTGTAATTGACAGTTGCCGTTTAGCAGAAGACTATGAAGGTGATCCGGTGGTAATCGTCAAATATATTTTTACAAACGTTAATAGCGACGAATCGACAGCTTTTTATGTAGCTTTTGACGAAAATGTTTATCAAGACGGTGTTGGCTTAAATGAAGCTTACATATTGGATGACAGTGCCAACTACAGTTCCGATAATCAAACAAAAGCAATCAAGAAGGGGGCCTCTATTGAGGTCGAAGTTGCCTATGAATTAAACGACACAGTAACAGATATTGAAGTTGAAGTAGAAGAATTTATCAGTTTTAATGACACTAAGATCACAAAAGTTTTTTCTATAGCTGAATAATAAAAAACACTAAGGGACTGTCTCAAAACAATTTTGCAGGGTCATGCCTCCTGAGGTGACAGTAGCCGATACGAAAAATAGCACAAAATTTGCGCAAATTATGCAGATTTTGTGCTATTTTTTTGCATTTCGGACACCCGAAGACGGCAATGTCATTAAGTTAAGCTATGTTGTCAGTCCAAGAAGTAGCGCGCACTTGCGTGGGAATCTAAAAGCACAGCCTGTTACAAAAGATTGCCACAACCAGTCTGCAGACTGTTTGCGCAATGACAACTTAAATCATCTATGCGCCGATCTCTCGCCGAGGGGATTACAAGACACGCGCAGCACTTTTGCTGCAGCCGAGTTTAGCGGTTTGTGTCCGCCGCCGTTGTCCCAATTGTGGGGTAGCAACAGGAAGCCTTTTCCCATGCTGCATCGTACTAACCAAACAATTTAACAAGAGAGACAGACATTTCAACGCATTGTTGATACATCGCCAAAGTCTTTACACCACAACGGTTTTCGAGATTATCACATTTTATGATTTCTATGGAAACTGGGTGGAAACGAATCATTTTGCCAATGGGGATAAAGCCCAACTTGATAAGATAGCACGACATAATCGACAAGGCAGCTATCGTACAAAAGAGAGGTACTATATGGCGATGAATCGGTTCTGCCATTTTCTTGCAAATGAATATCATTTGCAAAAGCTATCAAATATTAGCAGTAAACACCTGGAAGCTTATGTGCTATGGATGCAGGAGAAGACCTTCGGGACTGGTTTTCTTTGTCTGCTCATAACTCCAAAAGAACCTTGTTTCTGGTTTCAAACAGCAGTGTAACTCCATGGAGGGGCAGACCGTTCGTTTTTCCTTTTAGAGTACTTGTTGTCCTCAAAACGAAAAAACGTCTGGGAACATTTACTTCTTCACAGATTCTGTATTTATCCGGAAATAGATACAAAAGCAGCCTTTTCTTTATCTCTTTTTCTTTTGTATATGGCCATTTTTTTGTAATATTTTTACATATTTTTCCTTGAAATTCTTCCCTTTATTTGATATGATTAAACAGTGAAATACCGCACCTGTCATGGGGCTTTGGAAATATGAAAAGCAGGAGAATTCACGATGATCAAAACAAATATCAACCTTGTTCCGGATACAGTCAACCCCTCACCGGATTATTATTGCACATGGCAAACGCAGCTTTATGCCACCAGCGACGGAAAGCCGGAAGGACAGCGCAGATGCATCGGCGAAAACGCACTGTTTTCTGAAAAAAAGCCTTATGGATGGGCTTATTTTCACCCGGAAGCAAGAAAAGATCTGCTTTTGATCATGGACGACAGCTGGGATGTTCCTTTGGATGGAAATTCCGATTATTATGGCTCCTTGCGGCTGGATCCGGAAAAGTTTCCGGAGGCGGCAGCTTGCCAATTCCCTCTGAAGCAGCTGACCGACCGTATTGGTCAATGCGGTTGGAAGGGCCTGGGCGGCTGGGTATGCGCTCAGGAATCAGAGCTGTTCCCTGCGGATTCCGTGGAAAGCTACTGGACCGAACGCATGCAGGCAGTACAGAACGCCGGCTTTGCCTACTGGAAGGTAGACTGGGGCAAAAAAGCAACCGAGTCGCAATTCCGGAAACTGCTGACAAAGCTGGCTGAAGAACACGCTCCCGATCTCATCGTTGAGCATGCAATGATTCCCGAAATCATCCCCGAAAGTGACTGTTTCCGCACTTACGATGTGCCTGCCATTGCCTCCATTCCCATGACGATGGAAAAGCTGTCCGCCCTTGCAAATCTGCCCTGCGCTGCGGAAAACAGAGCCGGACTTGTAAATTGCGAGGACGAGGTCTATATGGCCGCGGCCGGTGGTTACACCATGGGTGTTATGCGTCATCCTTATGCAGGAAACCTTCCTGACGGAAGACCGGATATGTCCTTCCCAGCCATCCACAGAAATATTAAATCCAAGATGTTTGAGGTTGTGCGCGCTGCACGGTGGCACAGAATTGCCCCTGCCTTTGATGCAGGATACGGCATCACCAATGTTTCCGAGGAAAAGCTGACAGATACCTGGCATTTTGAGAATTATGAGGAAGAAATTGAGCATTGGTGGCTGAGTATGCCTCTGAAAGAGCGCATCGAGAACGATGTTCTGACGCTCACCGCACCGGCATCCATTGCCCGTAATACCCAACTGCCCGATATTACTGCCGATTCTGACGGTCTGATTCCCTACACAGTCTGCTCCCATAACCCCAATGGCACCTACAGCATTGTGACCGCCGGCAGAACCCTGGATCGCAGCTACGGCATTCCCAAATGCGACATCACAGTAAATATTGGAAACGCCGATACCATCGGTATTTTTGGAGAGTATCAGTCCCTGACCTTATGCTTTGATGGCTCTGCCCCGGCAAAGGTTTATATGCAGGATCTGGCCGATGATTGTTCCTACGACATTACAGAAGATATTTCCACCCAGAATCATCAAATCACCATCCCCGGTGCGCTGATTTCCAAAATCGGTACATCTGCGCAGCCCGATGGAGATACCTCCGAGCCCGGTGTTCTTGTACATTTTTCTATTACATAAATTACTAAATAATAGGGGCTGTTAATTTACAGCCCCTTTCTCTGTTTATGGAGGTGCGCTGTTATGACTGTCAGACCCCTGCGATATATTATAACGATGCTGCTGTCCGGCGCAATCCTTACCTTTCTTGTGGGGATTGCATCCGTCTTGTTTCTGCGGAATCTGGGAGATATTACAGGTTCTCTTGGACATATGCTTGGACTGGATGCAGGCACGGCGCAGACTCTCTCGGAAATTTTTGACCAGCTTCGGTCTGCCTCGCTGCATCTGCCGCTGGAAATTGTGGGAGTGGTGTGCTGCCTGTTCTGCGGATTGGTCACTGTTTCTCCCAAAACCAAAAAAGCCGGAAGAATCGTGACTGTTTGTATACTGGGCATCATTTTCTTTTTACTCCTGACTGCCGTGACCGTATGGTTCACAGAAGTAAACGGCATCCGGTTTGACAGGGTAATGGTACGGCTTGTTTCCCTGCTGAAGGCCGGGATTCTTTGAGGAGGTGTCGTATGCGGCGAATTATCATCCTTTTGATTGCCCTCTGCACAGTGCTTTCTATGTTAACCGGATGCCGTAACGAAATGGCAGATGTAGAAGTTTATCATACCGGTAACAAGTCAGAAGGTGAGGCAATCTGGAGCTACGGCTACGGGGCAAAACCCATCATTGCGCCCTCTCATACAGACGGCAAGGGTTTGTACATAGCCGGATACCATAACGGTTGGTACAGTGATGGCTATCTGAACCGGAATACGCTGGAAACCTATCAGAAGATGGGAAACCGGACAACCGGCGAAGATCCGGACTATTCGCAAGCCCGTGCAGCCTGGATTGATGCAGGCGGAGGCGGAATCCTGCTGATTGGCATTGACTGCGTGGGTCTTTCCAAAACCGTTACCGACCGAATCCGTGAGCGGTTATCCACCCTGTGTTCTGAAAACAACTGCATTTGTGTAAATGTATATGCTACCCATTCCCACGCCTGCGCCGATACGCTGGGATTGTGGGGACCTTTGGCGGTAGACGGAAAAACCGATGAATATATGGAAGCTTTGGTGGATGCGGCAGTAGAGGCGGCAGAGATAGCCATAGCAAACCGGCATACCGGGCAGCTGCGTTTCGGGCAGACTGCCACCGAGGGAATCTTGTACGATTCCAGGGATCCTCAGGTATACGATCCCAATCTTTATCAGCTGCGTTTTGAAAATGCTGACGGGGAAAAAGGGCTTAGGCTGCTGTTTTACGGTGCTCACGCGGAATCTCTGCGGGGAGACAACACCCTCCTGAGCCGTGACTTTCCGGGAGTAATGTGTGATGTTGTGACTTATGAAACCGGTGATAATGCCATGTTCCTGCCCGGTGCTATTGGAGGTCTAATATACACCGACGTCTTAACTGAGGGCGATTTCAATGCTGCAGACAATATGGAGCTTACAGGAAATATTCTGGCAGAATACGCCCTTTCTATCCAGCCCGACGATGAAATCCTGATCCCGCCGGAGCTTTCGGCAGCAAGAACTTTGTTCACCGCAAAAATGGATAACACCCTATATCTGTACCTGAAATTTCTCGGGGTTTTAACCAATGAAGTAATCGAAGGAGACAGCGAAACCGGATATCTGGTGCGTTCAGAAATGTCCGTCCTGCGGCTGGGGGATCTGCACATTGTCTGCATTCCCGGTGAGATCTTCCCGGAGCTGGTATTCGGCGGAGAATATCACCACTATGGCACTGGCGGCGAAAACCCCGTTCCCCTGCGGGAAATTGCAGCCGGATACGGCATAGAGAATATGCTGATCATCGGTCTTTGCAACGATATGCTGGGATATATTGTTCCGCCTTCCGACTTCCTTGTAAGCGAAGATGCTCCCTACATTGAAAATGCGGAAGACCCTACCGGAGAAAACCACTACGAGGAAACCAACTCCCTCGGCCCAGATACCGCCCATGTCATTGCCAAAACCTTTGAAGTCCTTCTGGAAGCACTGAAAGCATAACAAAAAAGGCCGGGTCTCGCAGAAATGCGAGACCCGGTTTTTATGGATTTAACGATGTTTTTTGTATCAGAATTCAAGCATATTATCGCCGTCGCATACAAAGTAGCTGGCCCAGTTTTGTGCTGTCACCAAAGTGCCATTGGCAACCACATTGTCCAGATATACTTCAAAATGCGCACCGGAATTCTGCCATACGCGAGACTTCTCAACAGCATTGTAGGTAACATTCTCGAAAGTAATGTTCTCCATTGTGCCATTCTTCAGGCTGCTGTCATAGACGGTCACAAGAATGGCTCTGCCTGCTTCGTGGTGAATATCGATATTCCGGAAAGTAATATTGCTTACATTGCCGCTTCCGCATTCGCGCAGCACGATCAGAGAACCGATAAAGTTATTATCCCAGGTGGCATCCCGGAAAATGACAATGCTATCCTCAAACAGGACATCAGATACGTCCTTTTCGATCTCACCGATCACGCCGAAGGCACGAGCCTTGCCGGCCCAAGCCTGGCAACGGCTGAATGCAATATTCTTGCTCACAGCGGTATCCACGCCGCCCAATGTCTTTACCTCAAAGGCATCGTCACCGGCTCTGGCAAAGCAATCTGTAACCGTCACATTGGTGCTGTTGCAGATTGCAAAGCCGTCGGCATTGGTGCGGTAGCCCAGCACTGCGCTTTGGGTAACACGGACATTATCACAGCGGTAGGTGATGAAGGACCACTCGGCAGAATTGATCATAATCACGCCGTCCATAGTGACATTTTCACAGCAGGTAAACACAATACCGCGGCGCTCGTGCCAGTCCAGCTGGGTCATATCCACGGTGCCTCTGCCGGCAATGGTCAGATTGCTGCTGTAGGAGCCGTTGATAACCGGGTTACGGCTAAGCCGCAGCTCATTGGTTGCGCTGGCGCCCTGTTCCGCTGTATTTTCATCGGCATAGTCGCTCATAATATCAAAGGTGTGCTGCGGAAGCAGAACAGAACCGGCCTTCAGATAAAGGACCATATTATCGTTGAGCATCTGCAGGTAGGAGATATTGTGAAGACCCGGCTCGAATACGATTACGTTTTCCTCGCCATACTGTGCCTTATAGGCTGCGATCTGTGCATCCTCGTCCTGATAGGAACGGACAAAGACTGTAACGGCATAAGCCTGATCGTCATTGAGGACGATGGTGTAGTTGCCGTGCTTGGAAACCTTCAGGGTCAGCTCAGAGCCGTTTTGAGTCAGGATTGCCTCGTCGTGGGCAAAGACCTGGGCAGAGCTGACGCTCACCAAATCAGAAACATTCAGCTTGATGGTGATCATCTCGCGGGCACCAAATTCCACATCCACAGATGCGTAGGAATGCAGCTCGGATTTTTGTGTGGTGCAAACAAACACAGGTGTTGCGTAGACAGGCAGTGTCTTTCCTTCTACTGTTGCAGTAAAATAGGGGGATACTGCCAGATTGGTGCCATCCTGATGCTTGTAGCCTTGATAGCTGACGATATCATTTGCCCGGTTCTTAAATGCCTGCAAATTGGACGCATTCAGAGTTCTGACGGCTTCTTCAGGATATGTCAGCGGTACGATTTGGCCTGCAGTTTCCTGAACCTCACCGGTGTAGGCCTCTGCTGCCAGATAATAGCCGTACAATGCCTGTACCAGAGGTGCAGCATCTGCATTCTTGGCATACATACGAATGATGTAGTTGATGGGAGCATAGCTCACACTCAGGCTGCTTGCATCCTTGGATACGGTAACATTCAGAACCTCTTCCAGATCCTGGGGCAGAATATCTGCAATTTCAATGTAGTACTGCTCGCCCTTGGCAATGGGGTTGTAAGTATTACCGTTTGCTGTAAAGGTGCAACCGGTCACATCGCCGGTGAAGTAAAAACGCACTGCGATTCTATCCCGGTAAACAAGGCTTGCACCGTAGAATTCCAAACCGTTTACCTTACCGGTAGCATACAGGTTTACATTCTCGGTGGGAACAGCAGCAGGCTCTACTTCGATGCCAACATTGGCAAGTCTACCCGTGTTGTAGTCAAAATAAGTCTGGGAGGCTGCACCGTAGTTCAGCATATACTTAACCAGATTCTTTGTTTCATCAGAGTAGTCGCCATCGAGGATGTACTGGGCATATTTTCTTACGGAGTAAGACTTGGTGCTCTCGCCCAAAGTAATGGTTACTTCGTCGCTCATCTGTGCGGCAGCCAGTTCCACATACAGAACTGCGTCGCCGTTTTCATCTACCAGATCAGCCAGATTCTTGGTTGCGGACACGCCGTTGACGGTATACTCAACCGCAGCAGAAGCGATCTGCTCTTCGGTGGCATTGAGAACAAATTTTGCGCCAATGCTGTCGTCCAGCTTCAAAGACCACTGTTCTACGGGAGGCAGACCCTTAGGTGCATCCTGAACAACACCGGTGATGGTGGAGCTGTCAACGGCCGCGCCGTCGGGGGAAGTCCAGTGCTGCATCTTGACTCTGACCCAAACAGCTTCTGCGCCAGCGCAGTTCAGGTCAATTTTTGCATTTGTTCTTGCATCATTACTGTAAGCATTGCCGGTTGCTTCTGTGAATTCGGCGCATACATCGTAGTAAATACCGTCTACAGAGCTTTCTACAGTAACATAACCCAGAGGATCGGCGTTTGTGATACGATAGGTCAGATTCAGAACGGCATTTTCAGCAAACACCTTGCCTTCGCCTGCTTCCAGCTTCTGCACATAGTAGCCTTCGCCGGAGTAGCCCTTGCCGGATGCACACTTATAATCGCCATTGCTGAAGGAGATCAGGTTGGAAGCATCCACTGCGCCCAGAGCCTTGATATTTTCTGCAACAGCAGCCATATCTTCACCGATCACAGACAGCTGTGCAAAATTCAAGCTACCGCTTACATTGACGAGCACTTCCTCAGGTGCGTCCTTAATAGCAGCGGTGATGGTGGAGATGTCAACGGCTGCGCCATCGGGGCCTGTCCAGTGCTGCATTTTAATTCTCACCCAAACAGCTTCCGCATCTGCGCCGCAACCCAGGTCTACCGTTGCACTTTTTCTTGCTTCATTGGTGTAGGCTGTACCGGTTGCTTCGTCAAATGTAGTGCAGGCATTGTAGTTAATACCGTCTACAGAGCTTTCCACAGTAACATAACCCAGAGGATCGGCATTGGTGATACGGTAGGTCAGGTTAAGCACGGCATTTTCAGCAAACACCTTGCCTCTGCCGGCTTCCAGCTTCTGCACGTAGTAGCCTTCGCCTGCGTAGCCTCTGCCGCCTACATACTTATAATCGCCGTTGGCGGCTGAGATCAGGTTGGAAGCATCCTCTGCGCCCAGAGTCTTGATGTTTTCTGCGACAGCAGCCATATCTTCACTGATTACAGACAGCTGAGCAAAATTAATGGTGCCGGAGGCAGTGGGAACTGCGTCCTTAACGGCTGCGGTAATCGTGGAGCTGTCAACAGCTGCGCCGGCGGGGGCAGTCCAGTGCTGCATTTTGATTTTCACCCACACAGCTTCGGCACCTGCAGTGCCACCCAGCTCTACGGTTGCATTTTTTCTTATATCATTGCTGTAAGCATCATTGCCGGTTGCTTCGTTAAATGTGGTGCATACATTGTAGTTAATACCGTCTACAGAGCTTTCCACAGTAACATAACCCAGAGGATCGGCATTTGCGATCCGGTAGGTCAGATTCAGAATGGCATTTTCGGCAAACGCCTTGCCTTCGCCGGCTTCCAGCTTCTGCACATAGTAGACTTCGCCTGCGTAGCCTCTGCCGCCTGCAAACTTATAATCGCCATTGCCAGTTACGATCAGACCGGAGACCTCTTCTGCACCCAGCTCGATAACGTAGGGTGCAACAATAACCGGATCCTCACTGACACCAGGCAGCTTCGCAAAGTCCAAAGTGTCGGATACGGAAGGACCAGGTGCGTTCTTAACGGAAGCAGAGACAATGGAGCTGTCAACGGCTGCGCCATCGGGGGAGGTCCAGTGCTGCATGATGATCTTCACCCAAACAGCTTCCGCACCTGCGCCGCAGCCCAAATCTACCGTTGCGCTTTTTCTGGCTTCATTGGTGTAGGCTGTACCGGTTGCTTCGTTAAAGGTGGTACAGGTATTGTAATTGACTCCGTCTACAGAGCTTTGTACCCGAACATAACCCAACATCTCCGCATTGGTGATACGGTAGGTCAGATTCAGAATGGCATTTTCGGCAAATACCTTGCCTTCGCCGGCTTCCAGCTTTTGCACAAAGTAGCCTTCGCCAGCGTAGCCCTGAGTGCAAACGAACTTATAATCGCCGTTGCCCTCTACGATCAGTTCAGAAACCTCTTCGATATCCATATTCGCCGTCAGGAAATCTTTAACAACTGCCTTATCGCTACTGGTCGCAGGCAAAGTTGCAAAGTCCAGGGCGTTGGACACCTTGTTCCCCTCTGCAGCAAAGGATGCCACAGGCAGGGACGCCAGCAATGAAACGATGAGTAACATTGCTAACAACTTACGCATTTTTTTCATAGTTTTTCGCTCCTTTATAATAATTTTTGCAGGGATAAATATTCTCTTCAGCAGTTTTCTGCCGTAAAAGACAAATGTATTTATGCCATTGGGACGGCTTACATAAGACGAAGCATTCTTTCTGCATCGCAATAAAAATAATTGTCCCAGTTTTGGTCAGTTACCAAAACACCGTTTGCAATAACTCGATCCAGAAGAACCACGAAGTGTGCTCCTAATCTTTTTTGCAGCTGTGCAGACATACGGGCGTTGTAGGTAACATTCTCGAATTTAATATTCGTCATAGTCCCTTCCTGCAGGCTGTTGGTATACACGCCTATATTGATGGGTCTTCCCGCATCAAAATGGATATGGATGTTTCGGAAGGTAACATCGTTCACATTTCCGCTTCCGCTTTCGCGCAGCACGATCAGAGAACCGATGCGGTTATTATCCCAAACAGCATCCCGGAAAATGACGATGCTATCCTCAAACAAAATATTGGACACATCTTTTTCAATCTCACCGATAACACCGAAGCAACGGGCTTTGCTGCCCCATGCCTGACATCGGCGATAGGTAATATTCCTGCTCACAGCAGTATCCACGCCGCCCAGCGTCTTTACCTCAAACATATCGTCACCGGTTCTGGCAAAGCAGTCCGTAACCTCCACATCTACACTATTGCAGATTGCAAAGGCATCCGAATTGGTGCGATAACCCAGCACTGCACTTTGGGTAACACGGACATTTTCACAGCGGTAGGTGATGAACGCCCACTCGCAGGGATTGATCAGGATCACACCGTCCATGGTGACATTGTTGCAAAGGGTAAACACAATGCCCCGGCGCTCATGCCAGTCCAGCTGTGTCATATCCACAGTACCTCTGCCGGCAATGGTCAGATTATTACTGTTAAAGCCGTTGATAACCGGATAGCGGTTCAAACCGATGGCATTCGATTCACGGGCTCCATTCTCCTCTGCCTTGGCGGCAGCTTCATTGTCCATCACATCAAAGGTATGCTTTGGCAGCAGGATAGCACCGGCCTTCAGATAGATCACCATATTATCGCTGAGCATCTGCAGATAGGAGATCTCGTGAAGTCCCGGCTCGAATACCAAAACATTTTCATCGCCATACTGTTCCTTATAGGCTGCGATCTGTGCATCTTCGTCCTCGTAAGAACGGACAAAGACCGTAATGGCATAATCCTGCTCGTCATTGAGCACGATGGTATAATTTCCGTGTTTGGAGACCTTCAGCGTCAGTATAGAGCCGTTTTGCGTAAGGAGCGCCTCGTCGTGGGCAAACACCTGCGCAGAACGAACATTCACAGAATCAGAAACCTTTAGGATGATGGAAATTATTTCTCGACCGCTGAATTCCACATCTACAGATGCAAAGGAATGCAGCACGCCGCGGTCACCGGTGGCAACATATACCGGAGTTGCATAGACAGGCAGCACCTTCCCCTCCACCGTTGCGGTAAAATATGGAGAAATTACCAGATTGGTTCCGGTATAATGGCGGTTTCCCCTGTAGTTACTCTCTCCTGCAGCTCGATCACAAAAGGAACCCAGAGAGAGCATCTTGGGATAAGCAAGCGGCTTTATGCCCTCAGCTGTCTGCTCCACAGGGGCAGGGACGGTGTTTATTGTAGGCTCTTGCATCGTTGTCTCCCCCTTTATTGGAGTCATTTGGTCAAACTTGGATGCTGTGCCCGTACAGGCAGAGACTATCAGTGATACCACCGCCAGCACTGCGCAAAACTGCACCAGCTTTTTCATATCTGTCACCCCACAAGGCCGCTTCGTTCAATACTCTGGATGAAGTACCGCTGGGCAAATCCGTATACCAGCAGCAGCGGTGCCAGAATCAGCAGCATAGCTGAATTGCGCAGCAGGGATAACACCTTGGGATCATCCAGCACGTAGGTGGAAAGCAGGTTGTTGACCGTATTATCGCCATTCCAGCCGGTAATGGCGGAATCAAACAGGCCATAAGCCTTGGGTAATGTACGCAAATCTGAAAGCAGCAGACCGGAATAATAGGTATCGTTATACTGCCAAACAAAGGAAAACAGCATAACCGTTACCAAAATCGTCACAGAACTGGGCAGGATGATCTGCCAGAAGATGCGGATCTGCCCTGCGCCGTCGATCATCGCCGCTTCTTCCGTTTCTCTGGGAATCCCACGGAAGGATTGGCAGAACAGGAAAATGAACAAGCCGTTGCGCAAGCCAAAGGCTGTCATGGACAGCAAAAAGTAAGGAATGTATGTGTTTGTCAGGTTCAGCGCCTTGCCGTTATTGAATGCCTTGATGACACCGAAAAAATCAAATTGGGAAAGGTGCAGATAAAGCGGCGTCATAAACTGCTGCGGCGGCATGATAATAGTAAGAATCACAATGGCAAACAGCAGTTTTTTGCCCCGGAATTGAAACCGTGCGAAGGCATATCCTGCCATCATACAGGGAACTACCTGCAGTACAGAGCTCACCAGCGCATACAGCACAGAATTCATCAGAGATTTCCCGTACTGCATCGTATGAGATGCTACTTTTAAATTATCCAGGGTGAAATTCTTGGGAATCCACAGCACGCTGTTGTCGAACACATCCTCCTGCGCCATAAAGGATTTGGAGATCATCAGAATAATGGGGTGCAAAATGATATAGGAAAAACCCAACAGCAAAACCGTACGCAAAATGCCAATACCCCAGCGCAGCAGCTTTGCCTGCAGTTTATCCTGCAAAATGCGATTGTTCATCGGCTGATCTCCTTTCTTTAGGTGTAATAGAAGGTTCTGCGGTTGATCACCGCAAATACAATCGCCAAAATTGCCGAGATCACAGCGAAATAGATCCAGCAAATGGCACTGGATAAGCCGAAATTAAAGGTTCGGAAGGATAGCTGGTACACATATTCCATAACCAGATTGCTTTCGGACATAAAGGTATCCACGATGGAATAGATCACATTGACCAGGATCATAGGCATCACCATAGGAAATGTGATCATCCAGAATTTCTCCCAACCGTTGGCACCTGCCACATGGGCCGCCTCGTACAGATCCGGCGGCACGGAATAAATGCCTGCCAGGAAGATGAATATCTGAATGCCGGAGCAGGTAACGATCTCATAGACCGTATCCACCGGGCCTGTCAGAAAATCCACCGCTTCCTTCGTCATACCCAGCTTCATCAAATACTTGGAAAGATTCAAACTCTGCAAAATTCCGGTAGAACCGGCACTGCTCATAGCCGCCTCCAGGCTGGACGAGGTATCGGCGCCGAAATTGTTCAACAGTCCAAAAAACAGGTCTGAGGACAAAATGACCGGCAGGAAGAAAATAAACTTAAATACCGTAACTCCTGGGAATTTTTCTTTCAGCAATACGGCAACCAGAAAGCTATACACCAAAATGATAGGGACTTTATACAGCAAATCTCCAATGGTGCTGGCAAAATACTGCAAAAAATTCTGATCGCCGAACAAAGCGTACCGAAAGTTTTCCCAGCCTACAAACTGCAGGGAATAGCCGTTATCCACCGTGACCGTAGAGAACGAGAAGGACAGCGACAAAAGCAGCGGCACGATAAACACCAGCACCACGCCGATCAGCCAGGGGGCTAAAAATACATAGGCCCATCTTGCCCGGTTTTTCGATAAGGAAAACACTTTGTTTTTCATCAGCCCCCACTCCTTTCCCGATAAATGCCTCTGGCGGGCACTGTGCAACCGTCAACGGTTACATCCACCGTGTTGTAATTGACATAGACCACATCCCCATTTTCATAGGTGGTGGCAAAAACCTGCTGTGCTGCCTGACGGTGGTCGGTAATCCTGCAGCCTATCAAGCCATCCAGCCCTTCCTCTGCCATCAAGTAGGCTTCGAGAATATCCTCACGCCAATTTTCATAGCCGGATGCGAAATTATCCGTATACTCAGAATTTTTCAGCACGCTGGACTGATCGTAAGTAACCTGGAAGCAGGGCAGCATACCGTACTCAACACAACGCAGAACTGCTGTTTGGGAATTGGAAGCCAGATTGATGGGTGCTGTATACAGCTTCATAGAGCCGTGCAGAACCATTTGCAGGAAGGGCACTGTTTCATTGGCGATCCGGAAATGGCTGCAATCCGATGCCACGCCGGACATAACCTGGGTGTAGGCAAAGGTATAAGCACCGCCGCATTGGATCATCAAGTCCTGCTCCTGCGCCAGTTTTTCCAGCTGAGCCTGCAGAAGCACCTCCGATTCAGGACGGGAGATCATATCTTTTTTATTAAAATCTGAATACAGGTCGGTGCTGCGCAGAGAAAGGCCGGGCGTGCGGATCTTTGAAAAATCCTTCAAAAATCCATCCGCACTTTCCATATACTGACCGGGTGCCAGCAAATACAGGCTGGAGGGTGTCATACCCACATCTTCCTTTTCCAGCAGCAGCGCACGGGACAAAATGGAGAATTTTGCTTCGTTGCCATCCAGGCGGAACGCCGAATCCTTCATCGGCATAAATCCCCCGGCAGAATCCGGGATTCGCTGGAAATCCACATCCGGATATAGACCCACGCCGGCATCTGAGGCATAGCTAACCAGGTCCATCCAGGCAGATTTTCCGCCCAGCTGGCGGTTTAGCTGGATATTTCCGGCATAATCGTGGTAAACACCGCCGTTAAACCAGCCGATCAGCTTCATATCCAGAGCCTGAACACCGGCCTGCTGCAGATCCTGCGCAAGCAATTTGTTTTGCTCATAAGTAGTGGCAGCAGTAATGCCTTCGTAAGAGATACCCAAGGCATTCTTTTTGCTGTATACGCCGCAAATGGTTTCCAGCAGCAGCGACGGAGCTGCATCTTCCGGAAGATCCGTCAGCTGTCCCGACTGCTGCAGCGCATTGCGGTAGTAAGCCGCCATATCTGCGTAGTCACTTCCGTTTTCCAGGAAATGATACTCCACCGAAGGGGTGATCTCCGCCAGACCGGCTTCAAACACAATCACCTTGGAGCTGTTATCGCTTCCGGACAGGTAAACGCTGTCTTTATTGACCATTCGGAAGGTCAGATATGCCCCATTGCGTTGGAAATAGGTGCCCGCCTGATGATAGCTGACAGCTGCCTTTCCGGCACAGCCGTCCACCACCGCCAAATAGGCCGCAGAGCCATCCTTCATACCAAATACCGGTAAGGAGGCAAATTCATAGGAATACTGCCCGGTAGACAGCATATCGCTGGCAACTGACCGGTCCTGACCGTAAATGGGAATGGTGTACTCCGTTCTGCTGTTATAGTCCGCCGCAAAACGCATCAGCGCACCACTGCCGTCGGGCAGCAGAACATAGCCTTCTTCATTCTGCTCCATTAGGCCGAAATGGGGAAGCAGATCTATTTCATAAAGGGGAAATGCTGCACTGTACTCAATGCGCTCCACCGGCACGGAAACAGCTAAGCCATCCTCTGTCAGACGGTAAGCCAGCACAACGGTAAACCAGGGTTTTTCCTGGATATCCGTGGTGATGCCGCCGTCTGCGTTGTCCTGGAGCAAATCCTCATCGGTGTAGCCCACCTTGTCCATATAGCCCAGGATCACTTTAAAATTATTTCTGCCCTTGGAGCGGATACGCCATGCATCGTCTTCTTTATAGTACTTATAAAACTCCTGCATCTGCGCCGCTTCCTCTTCCGAAAGAGGCTCCAGGAATTTTTCCCGGAAACGGGCATCCTTCATATAATTGGGCACAAAATCGGCGGTTTTCTCATAATCGCCCATTTTGTACTGCACATACAGGGTATTATCCTGCAAAAATGCCTGCGCCTGGTTTTTATCTACGCTGTCCGCCTGGCTTTCCATATTGGAATAAGCGGCATTGGCTGTATAGTAGGACAAGCCAAACTGTCCCATAGTGGTTTTTCCATCCTGGGACTTACCGTTGGTGGACCAAACATTGCCCTTTCCGTCCTCTATGCGAACTGCCATATTCTCTTCCAGATACAGCGACATCCCGTTGGCGCTGAGGATCGGTGTTTCCGGATTGGGACTGACCTTTCCGGTCAGCTCCGGCGCCGCAGAATACCGGTCTGTCAGTTTTTCCTTGGCAGAGCCGCGGATCATCAAGCCGATCCCGCAGACCACGGCGGCAACGATCAGCACCGGCAAAACAATGGACAGCCATTTTCTTTTCTTCATTTTAAGTTTCTCCTTTCGCTCATATCGCTTTTTCCGCAGTCTGTTATATGCGTAAGGAGAATTCGCGATAAATTGAGTAAACAAAGCTCCCCAGTTCCTGAAGCAAGCTGAAGAACAGTAATGCAATAAATACAATGATCGCTGCGCCAATGACGGTGAGGATCGTTGTTTTAATCATTTTTCCCATACTGTACTCATGGATTTCCTGAATGCCGAGCACCAGCATCAGCACCATCCATCCGTAGCCCACGGCATCAATGATCTGTAGATAGACCAGCTCGTTGAGGGTCATCAAATGGGAAATGATCGGTGTTGCCGTCTGAAAAATAATCAAGGGCATCAGACTGTAGCAGGTGACCATAAAAATATCCTTAAAACCGCCTTTTCCCTCTGCCAGAGTGGTCACAGACCAGTTGGCAAGGCTGAAAAGCACTACCGGGATCACCACCATAGCAATCTCCTTGAATATGTTCAGCGGTACATTGTAGTAAGGATTGAACACGAATGCCCGCATCTGACGGTTGAAGATCACCGCAGCAACAGTCAGCAGGATCAGAATGAAGCCATCCCGATAACGGCCGGTATTTTCCCGTTTCATATCCCAGACACCGTAAACAGGGTGTCTTAAAATATGTAGTGCCTTTTTCATGGGCTCACTCCTCTTCCTGCTTCTTTTTTCGTCCATAGCGGATCAGCATTCCTGCAACCGCCGCAACACCCAACACCACTGCAACCGTTGCAATGATGTTAAAGTTCTCATTCATATTGATCTGCGTCTGCTTGGCACGGGCATCGGAATAGGGCTCCTTGGCATTGACAAGCTGGAAATACTCCATTGCCTTTGGAAAATCCTTCAGCCGGTACAGGCAGTAGCCTGCTTTATAGTAGGCCAGATCACAGTTGTTATTTCTTTTGATAATTTCCTCCCACAGCTGCAGGCTTTTTTCATATTCCTGCAGCAGGTAGAAAGACATCGCATCTTCCATAATCTTGGTATATTCCGTCGGTTCAAAGACGATCAGCTCTCCATTGGCACGATCCAGCGCATACACCTTGTGATCGTGGTAGGTAATGGCAGACGGAGATGCAAAAGAGCCAACCTGCCCGGAGTTCAGCGAGCCAAAGACAAACAAAAGATTTCCTTCATCGTCATAGGCAAAGACCCGGCCTCGCTTGTCGTCCAGGGCGTACAAATTCCCCAACTCATCAGAAGTGATATCCACAAAGCTGGAAGGACCTGTAATGCCCGAAACACCGCCGTAGGGATAAGACACATCGCCTACGACCATCTCGGAACCGTCGATGGGTTTGCGCACCAGCACATCACCGCCAAACAGATTCAGACGGCGAATGGGCTGATTAACATCGGAAGCCTTGGTTACAGCATAGATGAAGCCCTTATAATCCAAGGAGAAATTGGTGTACTCAATGGGAACGAACTGCACCAGCTTATCTGTCTGCTCTTCGGTCATAATCTCTTTCCAGATCATATCGATCACGCCGGCAGAAACCGTATTGCTTCCGTAAAATCCGAGGAAACGTCCCTGCGCAGTAAACTGCATAATGCCTTCATTGACATTCTTTGACAAAACGAACAGGCGGTCCGTGCTGTCCACCAGCACCTTTTGGGGCTGAAATACAAATGTCTGGCTGAGCATATCCGACTCCGGCTTATGCAGAATTAAAAACGCTTCGTTATCGGGATTCAGCCCTACCACACGCTGATTGCCGTAGTCGGCAACATACAAATTGCCCTCATCCGTCAGATAGATGCCGTAGGGAGAGGAAAAATGATCCTCTTGCCCGTTATTCTGAAAGGTATCCACGGTCTTGATCAGCTGCATTTCGGGTGAAAAAACATAAATTGCGTTTTGCTTGGCATCGCAGATATAAAGATTTCCGTCCTTATCAAACAGCAGATCCTCCGGGCCGGACAGCGTGACCCCCAACTCTCGGGAACCGTATACCGCAGCAGGCAAATATGCTTGCGGTGCTGCCACATCCAGCGTACCCTCGTCGGTGGTGGTATAAGAATAGCTATCGTAGGGATCGGCCGCCTGAACACTAAGGGGCATAGCACACAAAAGCAAAACTGTGAGCACAATTATGACAAATTTTTGCATAGCGATCCCCCTACTCCTTCATACCGGAAGTCGCCATGGTTTCAATGATCTTCGTCTGATTGACCATAAACACAATGGCCGGCACGATCATCATCAAAACGCCTACTGCCTGTCCGGCACCCTGACGCACCAGTGCGCCGCTGGTAACCTGGCTTAAGGCATAGGGCAAGGTTTTCAAAGATTCTTCATAAACGTAGTTGGTATTGTCCATACTCCAAACCTGCTGGAAAATCAGAATTGCCACCGTCAGCCAGGCAGGCTTAGATAAAGGCATTACGATGCGCCAGTAAATCTGGAAGTTGCTGCAACCATCGATCCGGGCGGCTTCCAGCATAGAATCGGGGATGGTCGTCATATAGTTTCGCATAATGAACAAACCCAAGGATGCACTCATAGGCGGTATGATGCATGCCCAGTAGGTATCCAGCCAGCCCAACTTGCTGACAGTCAGATAGTTCGCCACATCCGTAACAGCGGAAACGAACATCAGTGACAGCATAATCATCGTATTGAGCAGCTTGATGCCGGGAATCTTCAGCTTTGCCAGGGGATAAGCCGCCATAGATGCCAAAAACACGTGACCCAGCGTTACCGCCAGAGAAATAAAAACCGTATTAAACGCGTAACGGAAAAAGGACACACGGGTATTCTGCATCAGGCTGAACAGCATCCGGAAATTATCCAGCGTTGGCTTTTCCGGAAGCAGTTTGGGTGGGAAGTAAAACAGCTCGTTCACCGGCTTTAATGCCATACCAACGGACATCAGCAGCGGAAAAAAGCTGAATGCTGCCATCAGTCCCACCAAAATGAGCATCAAAACATCACCGGAGGACTTACGGTTCAACCGGGAACCGGCACCCAGCAGCCGCTTATGTTTGAATTTTCTAACTTTGGGTGACTTCTTTTTTTCTGCCATATCAGGTTCCCACCTTTCTGAGGAGTTTGACCGAGATGGCATTGATGGAGATCATCAGAATGAACAACACCACCGAAATGGCAGAGGCATAGCCGCGCTCTACACGGTAGCTGCTATAGTCCATCAAATGGGTCATAATCAGGTGACCGGCATAGTTGGTAGAGGGGAAACCGGCCAATGCGACAGAAGCACCTACATTGGCAAACATACCGGTAATCTGCAGCACCGCCGCAGTTGTCAGATGGGGAGCCATCATTGGAATGGTGATATAAACGACCTCCTGAAAACGATTGCGGACACCATCAATTGCGGCCGCTTCATAATACTGCTGATCTACCGCGGCAGTGCCTGCACGCATTACCAAAAATCCCGAGCCCATACTCATCCACAGCTGAACAATAATAATCAGCGGCAGGATATAGGCATTGGTGGAGAACCACTCAATGGGATTATCGATGATGCCTAGCTTCAGCAGGAAGCTATTGGCAAAGCCGTACATATCACTGGAAAACATGATACCCCAGATGGTGTACACCGTGCCGGAAATCGTGGGAATATAGAAAATGAACGTCAGAATACCCCGGATCAGAGGCTTAAACTCGTTGATGATCCAAGCAGCGAAAAAAGACAGAAAATATCCTATCGGACCGGTGACCAACGCAAAGACCACCGTATTACGCAGAGCCGTGGCAAATTCATCATCGTTGACAAACAGTTCCCGGTAGTTCTGCCAGCCTATAAAAGTGGGCTCCTGCAAAACGTTATACTCGGTAAAGCTCAAAACAATGGTCATCAGCACCGGCAAAACCGTAAATGTGAAGAATATGATCACAAACGGCGCCAAAAGCAAATATGCGGATCGATTATTCCATGCCAACCGGCAATTTTGCCGCAGGCGCTCTTTATATGTTTTCTTCGCCATGGCTAATTCTCCAATCCAAACTCTTTTCGCTTGTTTATGATCTCTTCATTGATATCCTCCACCGCATCCAGAATCGCTTCTCTGGGGTTTTCACCCATATTGATGGAAGATTTGATGGCATTGGCCACTGCACGGCCTACATAGTAGCCGCCGGGCACTTCGGGAATCCCGTGGACATACTGCCACTGTGTCTGCAACGCTTCTGCAGCAGCGGGATTCCAGCCCAGCTGCTCCACAGCTGCCAAATTGGCGGTAGGCCACCGGGCAGATGCGCCCTGAATCGTTTCCAGCTCTCTGCCGTAGTTGACCTGCGTTTCGGTGGAAGTCCACCATTTTAAGAACTCCCAGGATGCATCGGCGTCCTGCGTATTGGCAAAGATCATACACGACGAGCCGGAGGACGAGGTATCCCGGGCGATGGAGCCATCCTCCTGCCGGATACCAGGAATGGGAACCATTTCCCAAACACCGTCAATCTCCGGTGCTGCCAGCACCAGACTGTTGTAGAAGGTATAATCCGCCAGCACGATGGGCATTGTGCCGGTACGGAAACGGTTAATATTGCTGTAGGATTTTGTAAAATTATACTTGGTGTAGAACTCAGACCATTCTGTGAAGCAGTTCACTGCCTCCAACTGATCCAGTACACACAGCCGGTTGTCCTGATCATAAATGGATACTCCGTTTTGCAACAGCAAGGAGGTAAACATAGGATTCAGTGAGGTAGCCTCACTGCCGGACTGAATGGTTGTGGGCTGGGGCAGTCCGATCTCCATACCGTGCTCCTGCAGCGCAGGGATCAGCGAATACATTTCCTCCCAGGTTTGGGGTGCGCTGACACCCACCTCCTGCAAAATATCGGTACGGGTGAACATCATCATAAACACCTGCTGCTCCGGCAAACCGTAAACACTGTCGCCCAAACAGAAGGGTTCCACAGCACTGGGGGCAAAGCGACCGAGTACTTCTTCGCAATCGTCAAAGCTGCTCAAATCGTAAAGCGCACCACGGACACCGTAGTTCAGCGGCTGTGCCTGACCCTGGAAAATTGCCACATCCGGGCCCTCTCCGCTGGCCACTGCCTGCCACAAAACACCCATATTTACCAAACGGATATTGACCTTGATCCCGGTTTTGCCGGTAAAATGCCGGTCAATCAGATCCCGCAAAATGCTGGCCTGATCCCGTCCGGATGTGCCGGACAGCCACAAAGTGATTTCCCGGTCAGTTTCCTGCTCTACCATACTCTCAACGGTATAGTAATCGACCTGGAAGGAGGCGATAAAATTATCCACCGCAAACCAGAGCTGCTGGAAAATATTTCCCTCGGTCTTTAAATCCGTCTCTTCTTCTGCGCTGACGCAGAATTTATCGATTAAAAGCGGCACTTCAGATGCAGAGGCCGCCCAGGAGGACAAGCCGTTAATCCGATCGGAGAAAGTATTCATCTGCTCCGGAATAACATCCTTGTCGTCCACCATCGTTTCCAGCAGCGCAAGCATCTGATCGATGTAGGCAGACTGCTCGCCTTTATTGCCGCTGATTTTCTCCAAAAGTTCATTGGCAAAGACCAGTTCTGAATAGGCCTGGATCATAATGTCTTCCATATCCGGAATGGCATCTTCCAAATGGTAGTCACGGACAGCATCGGGGAAGCTGCCCACAATGGCGGTAATGCGGCGATACAGCGCCGTCAAATCCGCCACAGTATTTTTTACTTGAATCAGCACCGGCGCCAAATCGCCGGTCACCACCTCCAGCCGGATGGTGTTTTCACCCTCCTGCAGATGAATCCGGTATGCACCATTTTCATCCCCGGGGGTAAACACCTGCCAGCTCAGGCTGTATGGAACACTCAAATTATTTGCTTCTGCAAAGGGTACCTGTCCATTGACATAGAGCCTGCGGGTTGCGCTGGCTCCGGACACAAAGTCCTGCTTGACCCGAAAAGACAGGGTGTAAAGACCCTCCTGGGGTACATTTACCGTCCATTCGATCCATTGCCCGTTGTACTTCCAGTTGTTGGAACCGATACAGTTGAGCAGGATCAATGTGGATGTATAGGGCGTGGTTTTGCAGGAGCTTCGATCCTCCACCGCATAGAGGGTGGAATCGGATTTTTTGGAGGCATCCTCTGCCTCATAGGTATGTTGTCCAAGGCCCTTCGTCAGGCCAAGCTGTTCATTTTGCTGCGCATATTGCAGATAGGTGGGCTGCTCCTGACGCACATAAAAACGCAGTGCGCCGACAGCCATAGGCTCGGCAACGCTGTGCAGCGTCAGCGTATGCTCGCCAGCTTCCAGATAGAATTGCAGCGGCATATCCATATAACCGCTGCCGCTGCGGACATCTGCGCTTTGCCACCGGTAAAGCTCCTTCTGAGGGCGGCGGTACTCGTTGCCGGAGGTGGAGTAGAATTTTTCTCCATCGTCTGCAAACTGCCGCTTGAAAATCAAACTGCGGGCCTCCGCATAAGGAAGCTCTCCGTCCAAATACAGCATGCGCTCGATGGTATCGCCGTAGCCTTCCAGGGGATAGTAATCCACCGCCAGATGGTAAAGGCCGCTATGTTCTACCGTAAATTCATAGGTAATACTGCCAAAAGCTTCCGTGGCAACTGCTGTGATGCCGTCCAGCTTCATTGTTTCGCCTGCAAATCCTTCGCAGGCGGAAAAGGCGGTTCCTTCGATTTGGATCTGCGCATTTTCCGATGCAGGCTCATAGCTTGCAATATATTTTTGATATTCGCTGAGCGTTTGCGCCTTGGTATCGGACAGCGCATTTTGCAGTCCCTTCAGCCGAGAGGAGCTGCACCCTGTCATTGCGCAGCCGCACAGCAGCGCAACGATCAAAATATATGCCGTTATCCGTCTTTGCATCGTAACCACCTCATTTCCACGGGATGTCCCATCGGATAAAACGATGGGGCTTTGCATTCCCTTAGCTTTTTTAGTTATTGTAGGTCTCGTCGATCTTCGCCTGCACCTCACCGGCGGTCTTTTCTATTACCGCAGCCGGTGTGCTGTCGCCGCGAATCACTGCGCCGAAAATATCATCGGCGATCAGCGGACCCCAGCTTACGCTGATATCGGGCAGAAGCTCCATATTCTTGCCCATATCCAGCAGGAACTGAACATCCTCTCTGTTGATATAGGTCTCGTCCAGAAGCTCCTCCAAACGACTCTCTTCACTCTCTTCATAGTAGCCCTCTTCGTCTGCCGGATCCCAAATACGCTTTGCTTCCATCCAGAAAGCTGCTCGTTCTTCTGCTGTGAAGCTTGACTCCTTAGGCAAGCACCAGAAAGCAAATGCCTCTACCGTATCATGCAGCTGTGTGGCAGAAGGACCCATAGGCACTGTGACTACGGAATAATCGGTAAAGCCTGCCTTCTTCAGGCTGCTGGGGCTGGGATTGTAAGCAAACAAAACCTTGCCATCCTTGAAAGCATTCAAGGTTTCGTTCATGGCTTCCGGACCGTCTGTCCAGGTGCCCAGAACGGACTTATCCTCCAATGCCATCTTCTGCACCATCTCCAGAACCTCCATGGCCTGGGAATGGGTGGAAGGATGGGTGAAAGCATTCTGATAAACGCCGTTTTCGTCCTTAACGGCATAACTGAAGTCGTTGCCGGTCTTGATCATATGGGCCAGCATAAAGCAGCCGACGCCATACTGTTCCTTGCTGGGATCGGTTGCTTCTGCACAGTACTGACGGAAGGTCTCCCAATCCCATTTGCCTTCTTTGACAAGATTTTGAGGATTCTCCAGTCCCAGAGAATTCAGAAGCTTCGTATTGACCAGGAAGTAGTTGGTGGGTACATAATTTTGTTCAATGGGCATCAGACCCCAGTTCTCACCGTTGAGCATATAGGTGGTCTGATTCCAGCGGTCTGCATCCGGTGCGTTTGCCACATACTCTGTGGTGGGCAGGATCAGCCCCTGCTTGATCAGGCTCACATAGTTCCAGGAATGGCACATCATAATATCGGCATATACCTCGCCGCCCAAAGACTTCTGAATGAAGTTGCTGAAATGGGCTTCCTGGGTATCCACGATCCACTCGATCTCGCAGTTGAATTCCTCTGCTGCGTGCTTGAGGGAATAGTACCAGGCATCTTCGCTGTCGCTATCGCCCAAATTGGGGATCTCAGGCTCGTACCAAACGGCAATCTTAATGGTTTTTCCGCCAAAATCGTACTTTGCTGCCGTTCCGTCGGATTGTGCATTTCCATCGTTGTTTTCCGGTGTGGTGGGATCTGCAGGCTGGGTGCAGGCGCACAGGCCGACCAGCATTGCCATTACCATTACCAGGCTCAATAAGCATCTGAACTTTTTCATAATATTTTCCTTTCCTGTGTGGATTCAAATACCGGCATTTTTCTTCTTTGCTTTTTTGCGGGAATGGGTTTTCAGCAAAATCGCAACAGCAGCGGCAATTGCTGCCACTGCAGCAGCGCAGCCTGCAGCGATCCATACCAGCGGATTGCCTTCCCCCTCTTTTTCCCCAGGCTGGGCAGGAACATCCTCAGGTACATCTGCTTCGATGGTCAGCTTATCCCCGAATACATTGGGCGTAAACAAGCCATAGTCCTCTCCTGCATTGGCTACCAGCGACATTGCACGAAGACCCATACCTGACGGATCATCCTGACTCTTCCAGTACAGCCGTACATAGACCCTGCTCAAGCCGAAGCTTTGTGCACTCAGATCCACTTCAAATGTCTGCAGACCACCGGCAGGCTCTGTGGGCTTCATTGTTGTAATCGTGGAGTAATTCTCGCCATCCGGAGAGAACTGGACTCTCCACTCCGATTTTTCTGCCAGCTCCTGGTTAATATAGCCGCATCTTCCCACCAGTGTCAGATGGCAATCCTCAAAGGGCTGCCCCTCTTTGGCATCCAGTACCCAGGTAACATAGGCATCCTCACCAGCCTCGCTGGCAGTCAGCAGACCCAGGTTGTTCTGTCCATAGCTGAGATTTGCGCTCTTGTAGGCATACAGCGCATCCTTATCCGCTGGGCCTACAGGCAGCTGGCTGAAATTCTGAATATTGGTAATTGCCACCTTGGCACTTGAACCGCCGGAAGTGTCGATACCCGCAGAGTTTCCGGTCAGCGTGACAGAGCGAATACCGAAAATATGGGGGCTGTCAAATACCAGCCATTCCAGCTTCACATATGCCTGTCCATTTCCTTTGACCACATCTGTCAGATCCACGGTAAACCGCTGGGTGTCATCCGGATTGTCATTGGACCGGAATTCTTTCACTAACGTATAGTTGGCACCGTCGGCAGAAGCATATACCTTCAGATAATTGTCATTTTTTACACTTTCGGTAACATAGAAGGTACGGCCCACAATGGTCAGCATACAATCATACAGGGGATCCTTCCCTTCCGTTTCCAGCTTCCAGGTGGCATATGCAACCTCGTAACCGTTTCTGGGAGACAGCAGCGGCACGCCGTCAATACCGAAGAACATATTCTGCTCGTCAATCGCACCCAGGTCCTCTGCGGTGACCTCACCGGCAGTCAGCGTATTGAAGTTCTGACTCAGCTCCACCTTCATACATTCTTCGTGGGGGATGCTCAGATCCACAGGCTTTTTGCTGCCGCCGCCACTGCCGCCGATTCCATAGGAAACCTGCTTGCCGATGGAGTTGCCCACTATGGTAATTCCGCGGATACCAAAAATGTGGGGGCTGTCAAATACAAGCCATTCCAGCTTGATGTAAGCCTTCGCACTTCCCTTAACCACTTCGCTCAGATCCACCAGGTGGTCCTGGGAGGTGTCCGGGTTGCTGTTTGCCCGAAATTCCTTTACAAGCGTATAGTCCTTACCGTCGGCAGAAGCATATACCTTCAGATAGTTATCATTTTTTACGCTCTCATTCATATAGAAGGTACGGCCCACAATATTGATCAAGCAGTTATGCAGCGGCTCTCCTTCGGCCGCTTCCAGCAACCAAGTGGCAGATGCAATTTCATAGCCGTTTCGAGGAGACAGCAGAGGCACGCCGTCAATACCGAAATACATATTGCTCTCATAAATGGCGCCGATCGCCCCTGCACTCACTTCTCCCTTGGGGAGCTTATCATAGTTGTAAGTATGCTTAATCAGCTTGCAATCCTCCGGAGCTTTATCAAAATCAAGCGGCGGTTCGGCTTCTTCATCGTCCTCCTGGCTATCATCATTGGCAGTCAGCGTAACAGAACGGATACCGAAGCTATACGGGCTGTCAAACACCAGCCACTCCAGCTTTACATAGGCCTTTTCGCTGCCTTTGACAGCATCGGTCAGCTCCACGATCAGCTCCTGATTATCGTCTGCGTTATCATTGGCACGGAACTCCTTCACCAGGGTATAGCTATTACCGTCGGTAGAAGCAGATACCTTCAGATAGTTGCCATTTTTGGATTCCTCATTGAAATAGAAGGTACGGCCCACAATGGTCAGCACGCACTTTTCCAGTGTTTCCCCCTCGGCTGCCTCGATCAGCCAGGTAGCAGAAGCCTCTTCGTAACCATTTCGGGGAGACAGCAGGGCAGTCCCGTCCTTACCATAATACAAATTGCTCTCTTCGATTGCGCCAATATCCTCAGCGGTGACCTCGCCGGAGGGAAGACCTTCGAAGCTGTATGTATTTTCAACCTTCGTATTTTCGCTGGGATTTTCCGGTTCATTCCGGGGTGCATTAACCGTCAAGGTGCTGTAGGCAATGCCTGCGCCTTCATAAGTATCCCAGTGCTCCATAACAAATTTTACATAGATTTCTGTTTGACCCTCTGTAAAAGGCAAATCTATGGTCTCTTCTCTGCGGGAGTTCATAAAAGCTGGGCCATTGCCCTCCCGCTGCTCGTAGATCTTCTCATATTGCACATTGTCAGCAGAGACATAGATCGCGATATAGCCCTGGGTGCTGTTGGTGGTGATCCAGTAGCCGAAATTTGCTGTTGCGTTTTGAATCGTCTCGCCCTCGGCAGCAGTTACCTTTTGAATATAGTAGCCGGCCTCTCGGTAGCCGCCGGGATTGACGATCGTTTCCATATTGCCCTTTAAGAACAGGTTTTCACATTCCACCGCACCGGCATCCAGCAGTGTTTGGCGGACTTTATCCTTGTTTTCGGCAGTTTCGGCATCGTTTCTTCCCTCACCATAGGTAGGCATACCGGTAAAATCCAGCTTGCTCTCAACTTGGGTAACCGTTGCACCGGGCTCTGTGGGAGATTCCGGTTCTGTAGGAGTTTCGGGTTCTGTGGGGTCTTCAGGTTCTTCCGAAGCAGCATTGCCGGTCAGGGTCACAGAACGGATACCGAAAATATGGGGGCTGTCAAATACCAGCCATTCCAGCTTCACATAGGCCTTTTCACTTCCTTTGACCACGTCGGTCAGATCAACAGGAAATTCCTGATTATCTTCCGGGTTGTTATTCGCCCGGAAATCCTTCACTAAGGTATAGCTGACACCGTCAGTAGATGCATATACCTTCAGATAGTGATCGTTTTTCACGCTCTCGACAAAATAGCAGGTGCGGCCCACGATGGTCAGCCCACAATCATTCAGAGTCTCACCTTCTGCTGCTTCCAGCAGCCAAGTGGCAGAAGCTTCTTCGTAACCATTCCGGGGAGACAGCAGGGCAACTCCGTCAAGGCCATAGTACAGATTGCTCTCCTCAATGGCACCGATGTCCTCTGCGGTGACCTCACCGGAGGGAAGTGCGTCAAAGCTGTATGTATTCTCAACCTTCGTGTTTGCATCGGGCTTGTCACCGGGGTCTTCCGGCGCATGTTCAGATGCATTAACAGTCAAAGTACTGTAGGCAATGCCTGCGCCTTCGTAAGTATCCCAGTGCTCCATCACGAATTTTACATAAATCTCAGTCTGATTCTCTGCAAAGGGCAGTTCAATAGTCTCTTCTCTGCGGGAGTTCATAAAAGCTGGGCCATTGCCCTTCCGCTGCTCATAGATCTTCTCATATTGCACATTGTCCGCAGAGACAAAGATCTGGATATAGCCCTGGGTGCTGTTGGTGGTAATCCAGTAGCCAAAATTCAGTGTTGCATCCTGAATTGTCTCACCCTCAGCAGCTACTACCTTTTGAACATAGTAGCCGGCATTGCGGTAGCCACCGGGATTGACAATGGTTTCCATATTGCCCTTTAAGAACAGGTTTTCACATTCCACCGCACCGGCAGCAAGCAGTGTTTGGCGGACTTTTTCCTTGTTCTCGGCAGTCTGGGCATCGTTTTTCCCCTCACCATAGGTAGGCATAGCGGTAAAATCCAGCTTGCTCTCCACCTTGGTAACCGTTGTCTCAGGCTCTGTAGGAGTTTCGGGTTCTGTGGGAGTCTCCGGTTCTGCCGAAGCAGCATTGCCGGTCAGTGTCACAGAACGGATACCGAAAATATGGGGGCTGTCAAATACCAGCCATTCCAGCTTCA
>JAZRLK010000084.1:0-11531 GCA_045646805.1 Faecousia sp. | reverse complement strand
GAGTTGAACCAAATCCTTGTCTTCCTAACCCCGCTTGGCCCCGGACTTAGGCCACAGGGGGGTCGCCGCCGCCGGTGACGCGCATGGCCTGATGGACATAGACACGTCCGGACAGAGGATCGCGGATACAGCCGCCGATACAGGTAGCTGCGCCGCCGAAGGGCTCGATCTCTGTGGGGTGGTTGTGGGTTTCATTTTTGAACATAAGCAGCCAGTCTTCCTGCTGACCGCTGATATTGGCATTGACATGAATGGAGCAGGCGTCGATTTCCTCGCTCTCGTCCAGCTCCGGCAGAAGTCCCCGTTTTTTCAGGGTCTTTGCGCCGATGGTAGCAATATCCATCAGCGTCTGGGGGCGTTTTGCGGCCTTTTCTTCGCCGTAGACCTCCACACGGGCATCCAGATACCGCCCGTAAGCCTGCTGCACAGCAGGATCTTCAATTTGGATGTTATCCAAATGGGTGGAGAAGGTGGTATGACGGCAGTGGTCAGACCAGTAGGTATCCACTACACGGATCTCCGTAATGGTGGGATCTCTGCCTTCTTCATCCCGGAAATATGCCTGCAAAAACTTCAGATCGTCCAGATCCATAGCAAGGCCCAGCTGCTCCAGCAGATCAGAAAGACCGCTCTCATCCAAAGCGATAAAGCCGCTGACGGTGGCAACGGTCTGGGGCAGCTCGTGGGAAACGGTTAAAGTTTCGGGCAGGGAAAGCTCTGCAAGGCGGCTTTCCACCCGGTTGACAACATATTCTTCAATGGCAGAAAGCTGCTCCGGGGTCAATTCGCCCTCCAGCACATAGACCTTGGCTGTGCGGATAATGGGGCGGTTGCCCTGAGAAATAATCTGAATACACTGGGCTGCGGAATCCGCCCGCTGGTCATACTGACCGGGCAGGGGCTCTACAGCAAACACCCTATCCCCTACCGGCAGTTCATAACTGACATTATCCACCTGGGGCTCGGAAAACACAGTATTTACAGCATAATCAAACAATTCTTTTTCGATATTTTCTGCATCATAGCGGTTCAAAACCCGCACACCGGAAAGACTCTTGATCTGCAGAAACTCCCGGATCTGATGAAACAGGCCATCTGCTTCGTGGGTCTGCCCCGGCTTTTTTTCAACATATACACGATATACCATATTAACTCCTTTTTGCCTGCAAGGCCCGTTGTCCGATATCGCTTCTGCGGTAGGAATTTTCAAAACATACACCGTCAGAAAGGCGGTATGCCTCTGCAATTGCCGTTTCCAGAGAATCGGCAATGGCGGTAGTGCCGGTGACACGTCCGCCGGAGGTGACCAGTTTGCCGTTTTCCAGCTTGCCGCCTGCCACATAGGTGCAGCATTCTGCTTCCGGGGTCATAGTGATCTCATAGCCCTTTTGATAGGCGGTGGGGTAACCGGCAGATGCCAGGATCACGCAGCAAGCGTGGCGGTGGGAGAATTTGACTTCCGTTTCCGCCAATGTGCCGTTGGTGGTAGCCTGCATAACCGTAAGCAGGTCGCTTTCCAGCAGGGGCAGAACCACCTGGGTCTCCGGGTCGCCGAAACGGCAGTTGTACTCGATCACCTTGGGACCGTCGGGGGTCAGCATCAGGCCGAAGTACAGGCAGCCCTTAAAGCTGCGGCCTTCTTGATTCATAGCCGCAATGGTGGGTAGGAAGATCTCCTGCATACACCGCTGGGCAATTTCTTCTGTATAATAAGGATTGGGAGCGACTGTGCCCATACCGCCGGTGTTCAAGCCGGTATCGTTGTCGCCGATCCGCTTGTGATCCATGGAAGAAACCATAGGCTTGACGGTCTTTCCGTCGGTAAATGCCAGAACAGAGACTTCCGGGCCTGTGAGAAATTCCTCGATGACCACCCGGCTGCCGGAGGCGCCGAAAATACCGCCCTCCATCATATCCCGGACAGCTGCCTTGGCTTCATCCCGGGTCTGGGCGATAATCACGCCTTTGCCCAGTGCCAGGCCATCAGCTTTGACTACAGTGGGGATGGGAGCATCTTCCAAATAGGCAAGGGCCGCAGCTGCGTTATCGAAGGTTTCATATTTTGCGGTGGGAATAGCGTATTTTTTCATCAAATCCTTGGCAAACACCTTGCTGCCTTCAATAATGGCAGCATTTTTCCGAGGGCCAAAGCAGGGTATTCCCTTTTCCTCCATAGCATCCACACAGCCCAGCACCAGAGGATCATCCGGTGCAATCACCGCATAGTCGATGCGATTTTCTACGGCAAACGCCACCAGTTTTTCGATCTCCAGTGCGCCGATGGGTACGCATTGGGCATCCTTGGCAATGCCGCCGTTACCGGGAGCTGCAAAGATTTGCGTAATGCCGGGATTCTTTTTTAAGGACTTGATGATGGCGTGCTCTCTGCCGCCGCCGCCTACAACAAGAATTTTCATGGATCCATTTTCCCTTCTTAGTGATGGAACAGGCGCATACCGGTGAAGGCCATGACCATATCCTTCTTGTCACATTCTTCGATGACAAGATCATCCCGGATGGAGCCGCCGGGTTCGGCAATGTATTTCACGCCGGAGGCGTAAGCACGCTTAATATTATCGGAGAAGGGGAAGAAGGCATCAGAGCCCAGTGCCACATTCTGGCGAGTTGCCAAAAATTCCTTCTTTTCTGCCTCTGTCAGGCGCTCAGGCTGAACAGTGAAATAGTTCTGCCAGATGCCGTCGGCACAGACATCCTCTTCGTTGCCGTTGATATAGCCGTCGATGACATTGTCCCGGTTGGCTCTGCCCAGATCCTCACGGAACTGCAAAGACAATGTCTTGGGATGCTGACGCAGGAACCAGGTATCTGCCTTGGTGCCTGCCAGACGGGTGCAGTGAATCCGGGACTGCTGACCGGCGCCCACACCGATGGCCTGTCCGTCCACCGCAAAGCAGACAGAGTTGGACTGGGTGTACTTCAGGGTGATCAGCGCCACGATCAGATCGATTTTTGCCGATTCGGGCAGTTCTTTGTTAGCAGTCACAATATTCTCCAACAGATGCTCGCCGATCTTGAAATTGTTGCGGCCCTGCTCAAAGGTAATGCCGTAAACCTGCTTGGTCTCCTGAGGATCAGGCACGAAATTGGGGTCGACCTTGACCACATTATAGCCGCCCTTACGCTTGGCCTTCAGAATTTCCAAAGCCTCCGGGGTGTAGCTGGGAGCGATCACGCCGTCGGAAACCTCGGGAGCGATCAGACTGGCAGTGAGCGCATCGCACTCATCAGAAAGAGCTACCCAGTCACCAAAAGAACACATACGGTCTGTGCCACGGGCGCGGGCATAGGCGCAAGCCAGAGGATTGCTGTCCAGATCAGCGATATGGTCAACAAAGCAGGCCTTTTTCAGCTCCGGGCTGAGGGGCTTGCCCACAGCAGCGGAGGTGGGAGAAACATGCTTAAAGGAAGTGGCGCAGGCCATTCCGGTAGCCTCTTTCAATTCCTTGACCAGCTGCCAGGAATTGAGGGCATCGAGGAAATTGATATAACCGGGACGGCCGTTAAGGATCTCAATGGGCAGATCAGAGCCGTCGTGCATATAGATGGAAGCAGGCTTCTGGTTGGGGTTGCAACCGTATTTCAGTTCAAAAGTTTTCATATTGCGCTCCTTACTGATGCTTATTGATGATCCGCTGCTCGTAGGCACCGGTCTTTAAATCTGTATAACGAACAAACAGGGAAATCTTGTTATTCTCATCCAAGCTCTCCCACAGTTCTTTGGTAAATACTTCGATATCGCCGGGGATAGATACCCGCTCCGGCTCACCCTGGAAGGTGGGGATCACGGGGTTGCCGTCGCAGACATAGGTGTGCAGGAAGTGACCCAGACCGGGGATGGCCGGGTATTCCCAGAAGAAACGGGCGCAGGCAGAGCCTTCTGCGTCGGCAGACTTCAAAATGGACATTTTATAGCTGCCGTCACCGGCCTGCAAACCGGAAATACGGGGTGTCCAGTTCGGGCCGTCGTCCTCAAACTGACGGGTGCGCAGAGCAGCTTCCCAGCTTTCTCCCTTGGCAATGTATTCCCAAACTGTGTCGGTCTGATCGCCGTTGGTCACGATGAGACCCTTGCCGATCTGGCGGACAGGATGATAGATGATCAAATGGGGGTCTTTCATCAGCGCAGGATCAAAGGCTTCCGTACGGATGCCATCCGGCTCCTGCACAAACACCCGGTTACGGGAATTGACACTGCGGCCCATAATGAAATAGGCAGCCACAGCCTGAGTGCCGTCTTCTGTCATACCCAGCACAATGCCACGACCGGGATAGCTGTTGCCGGTCAGGCGCTCTGTCATAGTCTTCACTTCATACACATTCATATTGTTTTACTCCTTTATCGTTACGATCCGACCGGAAACTTCCAGTTTATTTTGGCAAAACAGGGCAACTGCCTGGGGCAGCAGCTTCCATTCTGCCTCCTCCATAATGCGTTTTTGCAGAGTTTCGGGGGTGTCATTTTCCAAAACAGCAACTGCTTTTTGGGAAATAATAGGGCCTGCATCACATTCTGCGCTGACGAAATGTACCGTTGCACCAGAAAGCTTTACGCCGTAGCGCAGCGCCGCCTCGTGGACACGCAGACCGTAATAGCCTTCTCCGCAAAAAGACGGGATCAGTGCCGGATGGACATTGATCACAGCGTTGGGATAGGCATCCACCAGCTCTTCCGTGAAGATGATCATACAACCTGCCAGTACCACCAGGTCGATGTCCAACTTTTTTAGCATTTCCACCAGCGCAACCGTCATAGCCCGGTTGGAATCAAAGGATTTTCTGGGCAGAACATAGCCGTCGATGCCTGCATTTTCCGCCCGGGTCAGGGCATACGCCCCCTCCTTGGAGGAAATGACCGCGACAATCTGACCGCCGCCTAATCTGTCCTCTTTCTGGGCATCGATCAAGGCTTGCAGATTGGTGCCGCCGCCGGAAACCAGTACCGCAATGCGGCCCCTCATTGCAGAACCACCTTTTCTTCACCGGCTTGAATCTTGCCGATGATATAGGCATCCTCGCCGTTTTCTTTCAGAATTGCCAGTGCCTTTTCCACCTGCTCAGCAGGCACGACAATGCTCATACCCACACCCATATTATAAGTGTTGTACATATCCCGCTCCGGGATATTGCCCCAAGAGGCGATCATATCGAAAATAGGCAGAACACGGATGGCGCTCTTATCGATAACTGCGCACAAGCCGTCGGGAATGGCGCGGGGAATGTTTTCGTAGAAACCGCCGCCGGTGATGTGGCTGATGCCCTTTACTCCCACCTGCTCCAGCAGTGCCAGCACTGCTTTGACATAGATTCTTGTGGGAACCAGCAGGCTTTCGGCAATGGTCTTGCCTCCCAGTTCATCCCGGGAAATATACAGTTCCGGATTGTTGTTATCAATATCAAATACTTTACGGCACAGAGAAAAACCGTTGCTGTGGATACCAGTAGAGGGCAGTGCGATCACCACATCCCCAGCGGCCATTTTGGTGTTGTCCAAAATTTTCTTTTTGTCCACAATACCAACGGCAAAGCCGGCCAAGTCATAATCTTCTACAGGCATCATACCGGGATGCTCTGCAGTTTCGCCGCCGATGAGGGCAGCGCCGGACTGGACACAGCCTTCCGCCACACCGGAAACAATCTGAGCGATCTTTTCCGGATAGTTCTTTCCGCAGGCAATATAATCCAGGAAGAACAGAGGCTTTGCGCCGCAGCAAATAATATCATTGACGCACATAGCCACCGCATCGATGCCAATGGTATCGTGCTTATCCATCAAAATAGCCAGTTTTACCTTAGTGCCGCAACCATCGGTACCGGAAACCAGCACAGGCTCTTCCATACCTGCAACAGGAAGACCAAAGCAGCCGCCGAAGCCGCCCACATCGTCCAGACAGCCTGCATTGCGGGTGCGGGCAATATGCTGCTTCATCAGCTCCACCGCCCGGTAACCGGCGGTAATATCCACGCCTGCCGCGGCGTAGCTTGCAGAATAAGAATTGTTGTGTTCCATATTTTTACTCCTTTATTCCTTACCGTTCCAACAGTAGGTGCAAAGCTTACAAGGCTCCAGTCCGATAGCGTTGACCACGCCTTCCAGCGATTGGAAGCCCAAAGAGGCAAAATTGAATTTTTCGCAGATGGCTTTACGCATAGCCTTACCGCGCTCAGATTTGCCGTCGGCATATTCTTCAATATGCTTCATACCCTCTTCTCCCTCCAGTTCCATAATAACACGGCGGGTGATCAGATCCATATCGCCGGTGGAGCGGGAGAAATTCAGATATTTACAGCTATACATAATGGGCGGACAGGCAGAGCGCATATGCACGGATTTTGCACCGTTTTCATAGAGAAATTCCACCGTTTCCCGAAGCTGTGTGCCCCGGACAATGGAATCGTCCACAAACAAAAGGTTTTTGTTCTTAATCAGCTCGTGGACAGGGATCTGCTTCATTTTGGCGATCTTCTTCCGGTCGCTCTGCCGGGCAGGCGTAAAGCTGCGGGACCAGGTGGGCGTATACTTAATAAACGCCCGGGCAAAGGCAAGACCGGTGCGGTTGGAATAGCCAATGGCGTGGGGCGTTCCGGAATCGGGAACACCACCTACATAGTCGATATCCATGGTACGCCCCTGTTCCATATCACGCTCGGCAATGGCAGCGCCGTTGCGGTAGCGCATAGCCTCCACATTAATGCCTTCATAAGTAGAGGTGGGATAGCCGTAGTAGCTCCACAGAAATGCGCAAACCCGCATATCCTTGCTGGGCGCAACCAACTGCTTCATACCGTCGGGGGTTAATTCCACAATTTCACCGGGACCTAACTCGCAGACCTTTTCATAGCCCAGCTTGGTAAATGCAAACTCCTCCATAGAGGCGCAATAACCATCCTCGTTCTTGCCGATCTGCACAGGAATCCTGCCAAGACGGTCACGGGCGGCAATGATATTGCCGTTTTCCTTCAAAATCAGGATGTTAGCTGTTCCCTCAATGGCATTCTGGGCAAACTGGATGCCATCGGCAAAGCTGCTTTTCTGGTCGATCAAAGCAGCCGCCAGCTCGGTAGTGTTTACCCTGCCGCCGGTCATAGCATCAAAGTGACCGCCGCTAAAAGACAGGAAACGGTCGATCAGCGCATCAGCATTGTTGATAATGCCAACGGTACAAATGGCGTATGTGCCCAAATTGGAGCGAATCAGCATAGGCTGAGGGTCGCTGTCGGAAATACAGCCGATAACGGAAGTACCCTCCATTTCGCTGAAAATATGCTCAAATTTAGTGCGAAACGGAGCGTTCTCGATATTATGGATCTTCCGCTGCAAACCGATTTCTTTATCGTAAGCAGCCATACCGCCCCGGCGTGTTCCCAGGTGGGAGTGATAGTCCACGCCAAAAAACACATCCATCATACAGTCTTTGCGGGATGTGATTCCAAAAAAGCCTCCCATAGTGGTCTCCTTCTAAATAGTATCAGGCGAAAAACAGCTCGTTCAAGGTCATAGGATCCACATACTTGCCGTCTTTGTATACGCGCATATTGCCAGAAGCGATCTCATCGATCAGCATCACATTTCCATCGGCATCATAGCCAAACTCAAATTTGATATCGTAAAGCTCCAGACCCTTTTCCTTCAGATCATCGGCAACGATCTTGGTGATAGCCTGAGTCTGCGCCTTCAGGTCGTCATACTGAGCGGCAGTCATAACGCCCAGATCCACAAGGCCGTCCTTGGTTACCAGAGGATCACCCTTGGCATCATTCTTAAAGGTAGTTTCCACATAAGCAGGCAGATCTGCGCCCTCTTCCACATAGTCGGAATAGCGGCGGAAGAAAGAACCCACAGCCTTGTAACGGCAGATGACCTCCAGGCCCTTGCCAAACACCTTGGCAGAAAGCACTTCCATAGTGGTATTTGCCAGGTCGGCAGATACATAGTGGGTACGGATACCGGCGGCATTGATCTTTTCAAAGAAGTAGATGGACATCCGCAGATTTACATCGCCCACGCCTTCAATAGTCAGACCCACAGCATTCTCACCGGGATCAAACACACCGTCTTTACCGGTGCAGTCGTCCTTGAATTTCAGCAGGCAGTTGCCGTTGGGCAAAGCGTATACGTCCTTTGTTTTTCCACGGTACAGCAAGTTCAAATTTTCCATAGTAATTTCCTCTTTCTTATTTATTGAGTTCTGCCTGCAGGGCAGCATCTTTTTCCAAAACCTTCCGGCTATCTGATTGCCGCTTGGCAATCAGACGCTGGGCCAGATCCTCGTCGCTGACAGCCAGGATCTGGGCAGATAACAAGGCGGCATTGACCCCTCCATTGATGGCAACAGTAGCAACCGGGATGCCGCTGGGCATCTGTACTGTTGACAAAAGGGCGTCAATGCCGTCTAAATATGTAGATTTGCAAGGGATACCGATAACGGGCAAGGTGGTATTGGCAGCCATTGCGCCTGCCAAATGCGCAGCCATACCGGCTGCGGCGATAATGACGCCAAAACCGTTTTTCCGGGCGTCGCGTGCAAAAGCCCCCGCTTCCTCGGGGGTGCGATGGGCAGAATAAATGTGGCACTCGTAGGGAACGCCCAACTCGGCCAAAGTATCCATTGTTTTGCGCAGGATCGGCAGATCGCTGTCACTGCCCATAACAATTCCAACTTTCTTCACAGTGCATCTTCCTCCTTAAAAAAATAACAGGGCACATATTGGTCATAAAGGTATGATCGTGCTCTGTTGCTGTTTTCGACTGTTTTCTTACTTGCATATATCATAAAACATATTGCCCGTTTAGGCAAGAGGAAATTTACATTTTTCCCCTTTGATGCTATCCAAAAAATTCCGTTTAAAAAAGAAAAAAGTTGTATAAAAAGATAGTTTGCATTTTTTTAGATTTTGTAATACAATAAACTGTACGCAGCAAAATGCTGTAATCTATGTACCGCAATTAGGAGTGGTTACCATGAGCCGTATGATCGGCACTGTTTCCATGGGCGTTCGGGCACCCATTATCCGTCAGGGTGATGACCTGACGCAAATCGTCATCGATTCCATCGCACAGGCAATGAAAGAAGATGGACTGCAGCCCCGTGATCGGGATGTGGTCGCTATGACCGAGGCCATCGTGGCACGCGCACAGGGCAACTACGCCACAGTTGAGGACATCGCTGCAGATGTCCGGGCAAAACTGGGCGGCGAAACCGTGGGCGTAATCTTCCCCATTTTGAGCAGAAACCGGTTTGCTGTTTGCCTGCGCGGTATCGCAATGGGCTGCAAAAAAGTTGTACTTATGCTCAGCTATCCCTCCGACGAGGTGGGCAATCATCTGATCGACTGGGATCTGATGGACAAACACGGCGTAGACCCCTACCGGGATGTGCTCAGTGAGAGCCAATACCGTCAGATGTTCGGCTATTTGAAGCACCCCTTTACCGGCGTGGATTATGTGGAATACTACGGCGATCTGATCCGCAGCTGCGGCGCAGAATGCGAAATCATCTTCGCCAATGCCCCCCAGGCGATCCTAAAATACACCAAAAATGTCCTCAATTGCGACATTCATACCAGAGAGCGCACCAAGCGGCTGCTGAAAACCGGCGGCGCAGAGCGGGTATTCGGTCTGGATGAGATTATGAACGCCCCCGTAAACGGCAGCGGCTGCAATGAGCGCTACGGCCTTCTGGGTTCTAACAAATCCACGGAAACCGTGGTCAAGCTGTTCCCTCGGGATTGCCAGTCCCTTGTTATGGACATCCAGGCACGGCTTCTGGAGCTGACCGGCAAGCATATCGAGGTTATGGTCTACGGCGACGGCGCATTCAAAGATCCCATCGGCAAGATTTGGGAACTTGCCGACCCTGTTGTCTCCCCCGCCTATACCCCCGGTTTAGAGGGAACCCCCAATGAGCTGAAGCTGAAGTATCTGGCAGATAACGATTTTTCCGCTCTGTCCGGCAAAGAACTGCAGGATGCCATTAAAGAGAAGATCCAGCAAAAAGACGGCAGCTCCCTGGTGGGTCAGATGGCCGCTCAGGGCACTACCCCCCGCCGGCTGACCGACTTGATCGGCTCTTTGTGCGATCTGACCTCCGGCTCCGGCGACAAGGGCACTCCCATCGTATACATCCAGGGTTATTTTGACAATTACACCAACGACTAACGGAGGAATGGCTATGAATACAAATATTCGTCCCGAAACTATGCAGCGCATCACCACCCCCGCCCTTGCGGATGCCTTCATCCGTGAGCAGGTAGAAGAAATCCGCAGCCAGGTCGGCGACAAAAAAGTACTGCTTGCCCTGTCCGGCGGTGTGGATTCCTCCGTTGTTGCAGCATTGCTCATTAAAGCCATCGGCAAACAATTGGTCTGCGTCCATGTGAACCACGGTCTGATGCGCAAAGGCGAAAGCGAGCAGGTCATTGAAGTATTTGGCAAGGAACTGGATACCAACCTGATCTATGTGGACGCCACCGACCGTTTCCTGGATCTGCTGGCAGGTGTCGCTGAACCGGAAAAGAAGCGCAAGATCATCGGCGGTGAGTTCATCAAGGTTTTTGACGAAGAAGCTTCCAAGCTCTCCGGCATCTCCTTCCTGGCTCAGGGAACGATTTACCCCGATATTTTAGAGTCTGACGGCGTTAAGGCTCACCACAATGTGGGCGGTCTGCCGGAGGATATGCAGTTTGAACTGGTAGAGCCGGTGAAGCTGCTGTATAAGGACGAAGTGCGTGTCGTCGGTGAGGCGCTTGGCCTGCCCCACAATATGGTCTATCGTCAGCCCTTCCCCGGCCCCGGACTGGGCGTGCGCTGCCTTGGCGCAATTACCCGGGATCGCCTCCATGCTCTGCGGGAAGCGGATGCCATCCTGCGGGAAGAGTTTGACAACTGCGGTCTGGCTGAAACCGTTTGGCAGTACTTCATTGCCGTTCCCGATTTCAAGAGTGTTGGCGTGAAGGACAGCAAGCGCTATGAAGGCTGGCCTGCCATCATCCGGGCGGTCAATACCACCGATGCCATGTCCGCCACCATCGAAGAAATTCCCTATGCAGTTCTGCATAAGATCACAAACCGCATCACCGCTGAAGTCCCCGGCATCAACCGCGTCCTGTACGATCTGACCCCGAAGCCCATCGGCACCATCGAGTGGGAATAATTCGAAATGTTTCAGCAAAAATGATTTATCCTCTTCGGGGCAATTTTCTTTATCCTTTCCCGATTAGATAAATCACTGCAAAAGCAAACAATATAGTAATTTTGAAGACCTTGTGTCATTGGAAACGATGACCAAGGTCTTCTCTTATCATAAAGAAGAATCCTTGCCAATCGCATTTGTTTTCACCTTATTTTCTTGATTGAAAAAAAGAAAAATTGGTATTTGAAGCATTCCTTAATAGGTTCCAACTAATGAACGATTATTTTTGAATTGCGTAGGTGAAATGGCGTATTTGCTCTTAAAAACCTTACCAAAATAGCTAGAGCTTGAAAAACCACATTCCAAGGCAATCTGTGTGAC
>JAZRLK010000083.1:0-3543 GCA_045646805.1 Faecousia sp. | reverse complement strand
ACCGGTCATAACATTGACAGCACCCAGCTCGGTGAGCTGACCCTTCTCAAAGCCTTCCAGGGTGGGGTCCATTTCAGCCTCGAACAGCTGCTCGTAGGAGGGGTTGTGAACGATCTCGGTAGTGCCGCAGATGCCGTACTTGGAAAGATCAATCTTAGCCATTTTAGTTACCTCTTTCATATAATAATTGTTGGGCGGTTTCCGGATCTCAATCGGTACGTTTGTCCCGATACCGGATTTGTCCCATATCTTGCAAGTGTATCATACACGAAAAGGGGCAAAAAATCAATATGAAATATTAAAATTTCAAAAATCAGGATATAAACTGATAAAAACTAACTTGAATCAGATACAATCGGATGAAATAGATGTTTACATTTGACAAAATTTGTGTTACTATGTATGTGGTGGGAGTTGGAATTTTCCCCCAATCCTTTCCCGAAAATGAAGAGAATCGTGGATGAAAAATATACGGGCAAAGATCTTCCTGTGGGAATCTCAAAGCATAGCCTGATACAAGAGATTTCCACACTATAATAGATAATAAACAAAATGTGACGATTTGGCAGTTTTTATGATCTGCTGAGATATTATGAAAAGGAGAATGGATATGCTGCATTTGTTAACTGCGCAGACCCCTAAGGGTGATCCCTATGCCCTGCTTTTGGTAATTGTTTTGGCTGTTGTGTTTACGGTTTGGATTCTCATCCGCAACGCCAAGCTGAAAAAAGCTGCGGCATCCCCTGCCGTGGAGGCTGCTCCGGAAAATTCTGCAGAGCTTCCGAAAGCTCCCGGCTCCGCCGGTCAGCTGAAGCTGCACAATGTAGAACCCAAGACAGCCGCTATGGTTATGGCTATCGTGGCAAACAAAATGGATAAACCCTTAAATGAACTGCGTTTTATTTCTATCAAGGAGGTTGAGTAATTATGAAATACAAGGTAACTTTAAACGGCCGCACATATGAAGTAGAGGTCAACAACGGTCAGGCAATCCTGCTGGACGAATATGAAGCAACCGCTCCTGTGGCTGCTCCTGCTGCAGCCCCCGTTGCTGCTGCCGCACCTGCCGCAGCTCCTGCTGCCGCTGCCGTCACCGGCGCCGGTGAGCCTGTAAATGCCCCCATGCCCGGCACGATCCTGAAGGTCAATGTATCTGCAGGTCAGGCTGTTAAGGAAGGCGATGTTCTGTGCGTGCTGGAAGCTATGAAGATGGAAAATGAAATTATGGCTCCCAAGTCCGGCACCATCACCCAGGTTGTGGTTTCCAAGGGCTCTTCTGTGGATACCGGTGCTCCTCTGGTGGTTATCGGCTAACGGAGGATCAAAATGGAGATTTTATATCAAAACTTTTTGGCGTTTGAGTACACGGATATCATTATGATCCTCATTGGCTGCGTGCTGATTTATTTGGCCATTGCCAAGGAGATGGAACCTTCCCTGCTGCTGCCTATGGGCTTCGGCACGATCCTGGTGAATATCCCCGGCTCTGATGCTCTCACCGGCCCCATCCAGGAGCTGTATCACGCCGGTATTGCCAATGAGCTGTTTCCCCTGCTGCTGTTTATCGGCATTGGCGCAATGATCGACTTTGGTCCTCTGCTGACAAACCCCAAGCTGATGCTCTTCGGCGCAGCCGCCCAGTTCGGCATCTTCTTTACTCTGTGTATGGCAAGCATCTTCTTCCCGGAAATGAAGGACGCGGCATCCATCGCCATCATCGGCGCAGCTGACGGTCCTACTTCCATTTCCGTTGCGACGAAATTCGCTTCCAACTACATCGGACCCATCACCGTTGCGGCCTACTCCTATATGGCCCTGGTTCCCATCATCCAGCCCCCGGTTATCAAGGCTCTGACCACCAAGAAAGAGCGTATGATCCGGATGCCCTATGAGCAGAAATCCGTCAGCAAGCTGACCCGGATTCTCTTCCCCATCATCATCACCGCAGTGGCATCTGCCATTGTTCCCCAGGCAACTGCCCTCATCGGCTTCCTGATGTTCGGCAACCTGATCCGGGAGTGCACTGTGCTGGATTCTCTGTCTGAAACAGCTCAGAAGGTTCTGGCAAACCTGATCACCATCTTCCTGGGTATCTCCGTTGCCTTCAATATGACAGCCGATCAGTTCCTGAAGCTGGATACCCTGCTGATTATGGGTCTTGGCTTGATTGCCTTTATTGTGGATACCGCAGGCGGCGTGCTGTTTGCTAAGTTCCTGAACCTGTTCCTGAAGAAGAAGATCAATCCGATGATCGGCGCTGCCGGTATTTCCGCATTCCCCATGTCCGGCAGAATCGTTCACAAAATGGCTCTGGCAGAAGATCCTCAGAATCACCTGCTGATGCACTCTATCGGTGTTAATGTTTCCGGTCAGATCGCATCCGTCATTGCAGGCGGCATCATTCTGAATCTGTTCTCCCAGTATATTGGAGGTTAAGATTATGTGGAGTTTTTTAACTGCCATGGCAACCGAACCGGTTGTAGAAGAAGGCGCAAAGCTGGTGTTTGAGCCGGCAAACTTTGTAAGTAACCTTCGGTATATGGGAATCGGTATGCTGGTGATTTTCGCCGTGATCGGCATAATCGCCCTGTTTACCGTTCTGATCAACAAAGTTTTCTCTGAAAAATAAAAACCCTGTCCCTACAAACAATCAATAATAAATAAAATCTTTGGAGGTTTTAAAATATGGCAAGAAAAGTTCAATTTGTGGAAACCGTACTGCGGGATGCCAACCAGTCCCTGATCGCAACCCGTCTGCCCTACGAAAAATTTGAGCCCATGCTCAAGACCATCGATAAGGCAGGCTACTATGCTGCCGAATGCTGGGGCGGCGCAACATTTGATGTGTGCCTGCGCTACCTGCACGAAGATCCCTGGGAGCGTCTGCGGAAGATCCGTGCCGCTATGCCCAACACCAAGCTGCAGATGCTGCTGCGCGGTCAGAATGTTCTGGGCTATTCCCACTACCCCGATGACTTTGTTAAGCTGTTCGTGAAGAAGGCCGTGGAAAACGGTATGGATGTTATCCGTATCTTCCACGCTTTGAACGACGTGAAGAATATGAAGGTTGCTATGGAGGCCACCGCAAACGCCGGTGCAATCGCATCCGGCACCATCTCCTACACCACCTCCCCTGTCCATACCCACGCAAAGTATGTGGAAATGGACAAGGAACTGAAGGAAATGGGCGCAGCTACCATCTGCATTAAGGATTTGGCCGGTATTATGGGTCCCCAGGAAGCTTACGATATGGTTTCCGCCATTAAGGACGCTGTGGATCTGCCCATCGACCTGCACACCCACTCCACCACCGGTCTGGCATTTATGACCTATCTGAAGGCAGTGGAAGCCGGTGTGGATATCATCGACACCGCTATCTCCCCCTTCTCCGGCGGTACCAGCCAGCCTGCTACCGAAACCATGGCTTACGCTCTGCGTCAGCTGGGCTACGAGGTAGACCTGAACGACGAGTGCACCACCGCTATGGCAGACTACTTCAAGGGCGTCCGTGATGAGTTCATCGCCGACGGCACTCTGATGCCC
>JAZRLK010000082.1:0-35810 GCA_045646805.1 Faecousia sp. | reverse complement strand
GCTGACGGATGAGGTGGAAACCTGCTCCTTCGGTCATCCTGAGCGAAGCACCGCTGAGATACCACCATCGCTTCGCTCGGTGCTGCTGCGCAGTTCGACAAGCTCAGTATGACGCAGCGGCGCGCAGTCGAACCCGTAGGGGGAGCGATGGGAGCACCGCCGGTGGCGGATGAAGCGATTCTCCGCGAGTGGCCGCGGTCGGTGTGCAACGCAGCCGCACCGTCGGCAAGACGCACACCGGGCACCGCAACAGGGGAGCAGCATTTCGCTGCCGCAGGCAGCCACCTTATAAACACAGCCCGCATCCTTTGGCAAAAGGATGCGGACTTTTTCGCACAATAACACCCTGCAGAGTGGTTGCTTTCCGGTCGCAGCTATGCTATGATAGGCAAAAAATTGCGTGAGGTTAGGGTATGATTCGAGCTGCGAAAATGGAAGATATGCCACGGCTGCTGGAAATATATGCTTCGGCAAGAGTTTTTATGCGTTCTTATGGCAATGATGCCCAATGGACAGGAGTTTATCCGGGAGAAGAGATTTTGCGCCAGGATATTTGCGCTGAAAGACTTTTTGTTGTTACAATTGAAAACCGGATTGTTGGTTGTTTTATGATGGCAGAGGGACCGGACCCTACATATCTGAAAATCTACGATGGTCAATGGGGCTGCGACGAACAATACGGCGTGATCCATCGGATTGCCTCAGACGGCAGCGTGAAGGGTTTACTGGCAGAGGCTGTAGCGTACGCCAAAAACTTTTACCAATATATCCGCATTGATACCCACGAAAAGAACATACCTATGCAAAAGGCACTTTTGAAGCAGGGATTCACCCATCGGGGTACGATTTACATCGCCGACGGATCTGCCCGTATGGCATTTGATTTGATATGTTAAAAAACCGCATCCTTTCCTATTTTTCACGAAAGGATGCGGTTTTTCAGATAATGGGATGGGAATCAGGCGCCATTTCAGCTGCAAACATTGTCAATTGACGATTTCCACCTGATAGCCTAAATCCCGGAGATTTTGGGCAATCGCGCCCTCGCCCACAATATGTGCTGCGCCTACGCAAATAAATATCTCTTCCCCGGAAGCCAGAGCTTCTACGGCGTATTCTGTCATAGACTGGTTACGGCTGGTGACCAGGCTTTCTGTATACTCCTGATAGAGGGCTTCCTCTTCGGGCTCAGTAAATTCCGCTTCCATATTCAAATATGCGCCGAAGGCAGCTTCGTCACCTGCTGCCCAAAGATCCATCATTTTCTCCAGGTCTGCTCCGGTGATCTGGATATTTTCATAGGATTCAATGGCGCTCTCCAGCAAAACCTGCTGCAATTCGGGGGAGAAATCTGCCATCATACCATACTGGAACTCTGCCGACTCGATCTCCAAAACCGTCTTGCCGTCATTTCTTGCCCGTTTCAGCAAATGCCGGTCAATGCCCAGGCTGGCATCTGCGCCCATTTTTTCATAAGACAGCGTTTCCACCGTGCTCCACCACAAAGCGGGCATATAGTAGTCCAGAGATTGGTTATACTGCTCGTTTTCTTCCAGGATCTTCACAGCCCGATTATAAGTTTCCTCCGGCAGATGATCGGAAATAGTTGTGCCATCGGTATAGATCAGCAGCTGCAAAAGCCTTGTCTGCTGGACAAAATTCCACTCCACCTTCATAATATCCAATTCCACTGCCAGAGCATCGCTGCCGTCAAAAGCATCCAGCACATAATCCGGCAAGGGATAATAGCTTTCCAGACCCACATGGATGGAGCCGAACAGCCAGATCACATTCCCCTGCTGGTCTGTAACCCGGTACAACAGGGGCGTAATGGTACTCTCCTTCTGCACTTCCTGTCCTGCATCCATCCGGCAGCCGGTCAGGCACAAACAGAAAATCAGCACAAAAGCTAAAAATGCTGCAGCAATCTTCTTCATATACAATTCCCCCTTTTCTTTTCATTATATCACATATCGGGCAATTTGCAACGGTCTAAAAGGCGCAGACCACCATTGGCAGTCTGCACCTTCTTTTTGACATTTTTACTCTATGGGAATGCTGCCGATCTGGTAACTCAACCCGCTTTGCTCCCTCTTTTTCCAAAATTGAACAAAGGCAAAATAATCGCTTTTTTCCTTGTCTGCGAGGTCCTCTACCGGCAAAACCTCGATATTGGGACCGGGGATGTGCTCATGCCAATGAGCACCCAAATGTTTCTCGTGATCTCTGCTTTTCAGCATTTCACCATCCAAAGGAATCACATAACAAGAATCCGATGGAAAGGTATCGCCTGCAAGGCATACGCCCCGGCAAATGCTGTTATCTCCCTTTTTGTAACGAACAGCAGAAAGATGGGGAACAAAACTTGGAAATTCAACATCCTCCATTTCGTTCTTAGGATCGTTTTCGTCACGCCAAATTTCCGCGGAAATCAAAATCTTTCCTGCCCCAAGCTCACATTCCTGCAGTGTATCCTCTTGAAAGGCATCTTCTGATTGCAAAATCTTTCTCTTGGCAATCACATAGAGTGCCGTATCCTTTTTGGGGGCAAAATCATATTCCCGGTAGAATCCGTCGATCATATCCAGTGCTGTTTGATAGCTTGCGCACAGATAACGCTCTTCATATGCGTCAGGCTCTTCCTTTATGCGCAGCTCGTACACTTCATTTTCACTATGCTGACAAAACTGCTTTAAACAGTCGTTTTGAAAACGGATACAACGGGCTGCAAATTCTGACACTTCCGGTGCGTAATCTGCCAGCAATTGAAGCAAACGCAGTCTTTCACTGAAAGTTGGAGCAAAGTGATATGCAATAGATAACAACTCAGTACTGCGAAATATATAATTATGCTTTTGAACATAGTTTTTCAAATCGGCTGACCATATGCAAGAAAGAACTTCTTGCTGCAGCTTTTGCCTGTCCACACAATCACCGCCTTTTATTCTGTGTCAAGATGATATCAGATTTCCCCACGAATCCAGCTTTGTTTAAAAGCTTTCGTCCAGTAACGCCTGGGCAGAACCATCACTGCCTTGCAATCCGGAGACGCAAGAATAGGCAGATAACCTCCGCACAGCATCCTCTTGGGCAATAGTTTTCTGAAAATCATTGTTGGAATCATATGTATTTCCACTGTTTTCCCTTGATGCTCCACCAGGAATGTAAATCCGGTTCTGTCATATTCATCCGCAATCACCCTGGCAGCTTCTCGCCAACGAACCGGAACCTGTTCCAGCGGCATATGCTTATATTGGTACAGCTGCGCTGCCATTTTGCACAATATGTCGGGGTCCTGGGCAACGCAGGGATCTGCTGTATAGACAATCTGGGCAGGGCAGTCCACATTGGGGCGTCGGTCAAACAGAATGGTGTTTGCCTGAACGATATGAGCAAAACAGACATTTCCATATTGGAGCAAATGCCTTTTATCCTGAAATACAGAGAACATCGGATCGTAAGCGGTCATCCACACCGGACACTTGAGCGCAATATTCCGCATACGGTTTTTCCCATAACGGATCTGCATTTTTTCAAGTTCCTCTTTCAGTTCCATCTTCTTCTCCCCTTTTTCTTTATCATATCACAAAGCGGAAAAATTGCAAGAAAAAGCGGGCGGCTGAGCCGCCCTTGCGTTATTGGATAATACCGTTGGCAATAGATGCAACGAGGGAATGCATTTCTCTTTCTGAGCGGACATTGTGTGCCTTGTTCAGAATATCCTGTTTTTGTGATTCTGATAAATGCGCATAGCGGTTCATAGCCGCCGTGTTCTGTGCAAGGGCCATTCCAAACCCAATGGGTACTTTGTAGAAATCCATAGTTATTTTCTCCTTTCATAAAGGCTTCTCCTTGAGGAGAAGCTGTCTGCGCAGCAGACTGATGAGGTGTAGTAGTATTTGGTTTTTCACCTCATCCGTCAGCCCTTCGGGCTGCCACCTTCCCCTCGAGGGGAAGGCTTTTATGCTGCAGCATCCAACATATTCTCGATAAAAATACCATATCCAGTTTGTGGATCATTTACCAAAACATGGGTGACGGCGCCAATGAGTTTGCCGTCTTGGATAATCGGCGAGCCGGACATACCCTGAACGATGCCGCCGGTTGCAGCAAGAAGCTCTTCATCCGTAACTTTCAGGAGCATATTTCGCCCGGAAGGTCCGGAATTGGCATAAACCTTCACAATTTCCACCGCATATTCCTGAACGCTTCCATCTTTTACTGTGGAACGAATTACGGCCTCTCCTTTATGCACCTGCTCCTTATCCCCCACCGGGAGAAGCTGGGCATTGGAGGATAATTTTGCCTTGCCAAACACCCCTTGGGGAGTATTTTTTGTCAGGCATCCAATGACACCATTGCCTGTCACCGCACTCATAAGCTGACCGGGTGTTCCGATTTTCCCGGTTTTGACCGTCAGAACTGTGGCATTATAAACATTGCCCTGCTCCATATTCACGAGCTTTCCTTCGCTATCGTTTACGCCATGACCCAAAGCCCCAAAGGTTTCCGTATTGGGATCATACCAGGTTACCGTTCCCACGCCGGTGATCCCCTCTTTCAGGTACACCCCAAGCCGTGGACCTTCTTCCGTAATTTCCGGCAATACGGAAATTTTCTTTTGGCTGCCATTGCGGACTACTGAGATTTCCGCTTCTGCATCGGTACGGCTGAGCGCATCCCGGATCTCATGAACCGATGTGACGGGTTTTCCGTTGATGCCGGTTATTCTGTCGCCAACCTGCAATCCCCCATCCCGGGCCGCTTTTCCCAACTGTTCATCAAACGCCGCAATCGTTATGGTATCATCCTGCAATTGAAGCCCGATCACCTGACCGCCGGGAACGACCAATTGTGCAGCGCAAACCGTTTGCACAAAAAAATACATACATAATACAGCTGCAATCAGCTTATATGCCATTTTTTTCATTTTTTGCCCTCCTTTTTCTCTGCCTCTGTTAATATTCCACGGCAGTTTTTGAATAACCTTTGTAAATGTCGAAAAATGAGGACAATTTTCCCATTGTTTTTATTGCGCAATTCGGGAATAAAAATTATGAAATTTACATTTTGTTAAAGCTTTGTTTTTATTCTCTACACGGGATGTTCAAATTATGCCGTTATGATAACTCCAGAAGTTCGGCGGAAGCCGTGAGCCGCCGTTCTTCCGGAACAGTTTACCCCCTGTTCCGACGCATATCCTCTTTTCTACCTCTCTTCTTTAAAAGGGAAAGCCGTCACCTCTTGGTGGCGGCTTTTTCTTTTGTAAACTTTTTTTGTATTGTATTGCAATCCCATTAGAATATGGTAGAATATAGGAAAATTGTTTCCAAGGAGGTTTCTTTTTTTATGATTCGTCGTTTAGCCCGGTGCATCCGGGAGTATAAATGGCCTGCAATTCTGAGTCCCCTGTGTATGGTGGGCGAGGTAGCAATGGAGGTTTTGATCCCGCTGATCATGACCCGGCTGTACCGGCAGGGCGTAGAGGCAGGCAGAAGTGATCTGGTTGTTCGCTGGTCTGTGATTTTGGTGCTTTGCGCCCTGGTATCCCTTGCCTTCGGTTCACTTTCCGCAGTTTTTGCCTCCAAAGCCGGCACCGGCTTCGCCAAAAATCTGCGGCACGATATGTTCCACCGGGTGCAGGATTTCAGTTTCGGCAATATTGATAAATTTTCCTCTGCGTCCATTGTCACCCGGCTGACCTCGGATGTTGCCACCTTGCAGATGACATTTCAGATGCTGATCCGGATGGCAATCCGCTGCCCGATGATGCTGATTCTGGCTCTGGTTGCTGCTATGAGTATCAATTTCAAACTCAGTCTTGTTTTCTGCGCAGCATTGCCTATTTTGCTTTTTGCCCTTTTGCTGCTTGTGCCCATGGTCTTCAAGATTTTTGACCGGGTATTTAAGACCTATGATAAGCTTAACACCGTGGTGCAGGAAAACATCCATGGCGTGCGGGTCGTCAAATCCTTTGTCCGGGAAGAAAAGGAAATTGAAAAGTTTACTTCCATTTCCGGTTCTATTTACAAAGATTTCTGCAAAGCTGAGCGGATTATGGCGCTCAACAGCCCCATTATGCAGTTTTGCGTTTACGGCTGTATGATCGCCCTTTCCTGGTTCGGCGCCAATATGATCATCAAGTCCGGCAACAATCCGGCTTTGGGTCTGACCACAGAAGAATTGAGCGCTATGTTCACCTACACCACCCAGATCCTCACATCGCTGATGATGTTCAGCATGGTCTTTGTTATGCTGACTATGAGCCGCGCGCCGCTGAAGCGGTGCTACGAGGTCCTCACAGAAGAAGCAGATCTTGTCAGCCCCGAAACAAATGCTGTTACCGAAGTTTCCGACGGCTCTATCGACTTTGAAAATGTGAGCTTCCGCTATTCCTCCGCTGCCAAGCACCGGGCGCTGAAAGAAGTGAACCTGCACATCCCCAGCGGCGCAACAGTTGGTATTTTAGGCGGCACAGGCTCCAGCAAGACCACTCTGGTTCAGCTGATCCCCCGGCTTTACGATGTTTCCGACGGCTGTGTTAAGGTTGGTGGTGTGGACGTTCGGGATTACGACCTGCAAATCCTCCGGGATCAGGTTGCTATGGTTTTGCAGAAAAATGTTCTGTTTTCCGGCACAATCAAGGAAAATCTTCGCTGGGGCAACCCTGATGCCACCGATGAAGAACTGGAAAAGGCCTGCCGTTTGGCCTGCGCCCACGATTTTATCACAGGCTTCCCCAAAGGCTATGATACCTATATCGAGCAGGGCGGCACCAATGTTTCCGGCGGTCAGAAGCAGCGGCTGTGCATCGCCCGTGCGCTGCTGAAAAAGCCAAAGATCCTCATTTTGGACGACTCTACCTCTGCGGTGGACACCCGAACCGATGCTCTCATCCGCCAAGCCTTCCGGGAGGAAATCCCCAATACCACCAAGCTGATTATTGCGCAGCGGGTGGCATCCGTGCAGGAAGCGGATATGATCATCATTTTAGATAACGGTATGGTTGCCGATGTGGGTGACCACGAAACACTGCTCAAAACCTCCCATATCTACCGGGAAGTTTACGAATCTCAGAAGAAGGGCGGTGAGGAATAATGCCCCCTGTCAGAATGAAAGGCGACGGCCGGAAAGCCAAAAATCCTGCCAAGACCCTGGCCCGTCTTTTCGGGTATATGAAGCGGTACACCCCCATTCTTCTGCTGGTGCTTTTGTGCATTTACGCCTCCGCCAAGGCCCAAGCCACCGGCAGTGAGGCCATCGGCACATTGGTCAATCTGGTCAAGCCTATGGCAGAATCGGGCTCTGTGGATTTTGCCCCCATTATTGCCTATCTGACCAAAATTGCCGGCATTTTCGTAATTGGTATTATTGCCGCCTTTTTGAACCAGTTTTTGATGGTAACGGTTGGTCAGGGTACCCAGAAACGGATTCGGGACACCCTGTTTTCCAAAATGCAGCGGCTGCCCGTAGGCTATTTTGACAAAAACACCGCCGGCAATCTGATGTCCCGCTACACCAGCGATATCGACACCCTCCGGCAGATGATCTCCCAATCTATCCCCCAGTGTATTTCTTCCATCATAACCTTGATCGTGCTGTTTATCACGATGGTAAAAACCTCCTGGATTCTGACCTGCGTGATTTTGGTCACCGTAGCGGTGATCACGCTGATCACTGTGACCATCGCAGGAAAGGCCGCCAAGTACTTCATCGGTCAGCAGCAGTCTTTGGGTAAGGTTAACGGCTTTGTGGAAGAAATGATCAGTGGTCAGAAAGTAGTAAAAGTCTTTAACCACGAGCAGGCCAGCAAAGAAGAATTTGACAAGCTTAACGAGCAGCTTTGCCAAAACGCCTACACCGCAGGTAAGATGACCAATCTTATGGGCCCGCTGAACAACAATTTAGGCTATATCCAGTATGCAATTTTAGCGGTTGTGGGCGGTATTCTGATCGTGGTATCCGACGGTCAGCTTTTGGACATCGGCAGTCTGATGACCTTTATGCTCCTGTCCCGATCCTTCAACATGCCCATTTCCCAGGTTTCCAACCAGATCAATGCCATCGTTATGGCGCTGGCGGGCGCAGAACGAATCTTCGAAATGATGGATGAAGAACCGGAAACTGACAACGGCTATGTAACTCTGGTCAATGCCAAAATCGGCGAAAACGGCGAGATCACCGAATGCACCGAACGCACCGGCTTCTGGGCTTGGAAGCATCCCCATCAGGCTGATGGCACGATCACTTACACCCAGGTGCGGGGCGACATTACTATGCACGATGTGGACTTTGGCTATGTGCCGGAGAAAATTGTTCTGCACGACATTTCCCTTTATGCCACACCCGGTCAGAAGATCGCCTTCGTAGGTGCTACCGGCGCAGGCAAGACTACCATCACCAACCTCATCAATCGGTTTTACGACATTGATGACGGCAAGATCCGCTACGACGGCATCAATATCAATAAGATCCGAAAGAGCGATCTGCGCCGCAGTTTGGGAATCGTTCTGCAGGATACCAACCTGTTCACCGGAACGGTTATGGAAAATATCCGCTACGGCAAGTTAGATGCCACCGACGATGAATGCATCCACGCCGCACAGCTTGCCAACGCCCACGATTTTATCACCCGGCTCCCGGAGGGATATGATACGATGCTTACCGGAAACGGCAGCAATCTTTCCCAGGGTCAGCGGCAGCTGATTGCCATTGCCCGGGCTGCTGTGGCAGATCCTCCGGTGATGATCCTTGACGAGGCAACCTCCTCCATCGACACCCGGACAGAAGCCCTGGTGCAGAAGGGTATGGACGCGCTGATGCAAGGGCGCACTACCTTCGTCATTGCCCACCGGCTCTCTACCGTCCGCAATTCCGACTGCATTATGGTTTTGGAGCAGGGTCGGATCATTGAACGGGGAACCCACCAGGATCTGATCGATGCCAAGGGCACTTACTATCAGCTCTATACCGGCGCATTTGAATTGGAATAATGCTAAAAGAGGGGTTCTGCGAAAAAATTCGCAGAACCCCTTTCATATTTTCAATTAGCCAAACAGATATCCCATTGCCAGGGAACAGGCCGTTAACAGAATCAAAAAGGCAAAATTAAAGGCAGAGAAAAGCAAAATGTAAGAGCCGGTTTTTCCGGGGCTGCGTTTGGTATAATCCCGGAAGGTGATCAGACTTGCCAGAGATGCAATCAGCGTGCCCACGCCGCCGATATTCACACCCAGCAGCAGCTGCTTATAATTTTCCGTAAACTGAGACAGCAGAATGGCAGACGGCACATTGCTGATAACCTGGCAGGACAGCACGCTGAAAATAAGGGTGTTTTTCTCCAAAAGCCAGGAGAAAAGTTGGCGGACAGGCTGGATTCTTGCCATATTTCCGGAGAAAACAAAGAAAAACACAAAAGTTAAAAGCAGCGGATAATCCACCATTTTTAAGGCTTTCCGATCCGCAAAGATCAGCACCGCAGGAATCACCAGCAAGCCTACCCAATAGGGAATTCCCCGGAACACGATCACAATGGACAATGCAAACAGCAAAAGGTACAAAACCGTTCTGCCTGCAGGCAGCTTGACCGGTTCTTCGGTCACCTGCAGCGGCTCATTTTTTACAAAGATCAGGCAGCACACCGTAATCAGTGCCACAGAAATCACAAAGGGCGGTGCCATGATCTTCATAAATTCCCAGGTTGGAATCCCAAAGAAAGAATACAGGTACAGATTTTGGGGGTTGCCAAAGGGCGTGAGCATACCGCCTAAGTTGGCGGCAATATTCTGCATAATATAAGTAAATGCCAGATACTTCCGTTTTCCGGTGGTGTCCAGCACCAAAAAGCCCAAGGGCAGGAATGTCAGAAGCGCCATATCATTGGCAATCAGCATGGAGCCGATGAATGTGATATACACCAGCGCAAGCACGGCTGTTTTGGCATTTTTAAAAAGCTGCACGATCTTTTTGGCAAGGATATAGAAAAACTGGATGTTTTTCAGCGCGCAGACCATTGCCAGCACGCAAAACAAACAAGTCAGCGTTTTAAAATCAAAATAATCCAGGTACGCCTTGTCCGGCGGCACGATAAACACCGTAACCAATGCAGCCAACAGCGCCACGAACATCACAATATTCTTTTTGATCAGATTTACAACAGGCGTAGGCGAAAGATGCACATGGCGAAAGGAATGGGGCATAGCATTTCTCTTCTTTCTTTGATATTGACTCCTTGCAAATAGTAGCAGATTCTAACGAAAAATACAACCCGTATTTTAGGGAGGGGCAATACCCCTCCCTAAAATCAAGATATATTCATATTGTCGCTGAGGATTTTGGATGCCATATACCATTCCACAGCGGACTGCCGGATTTCCGGGCGGAAATAGTAAATTTCCTGGAACTGGTAGATTTCAAAATTTTCTCCTGCGCCAAAAAGCAGGCGGTAGATATTTTCCATAGGGAACTCAAGACAGCATTCTTCCCCGTCTTTTGTTCCGGTATAGGTCAATCCGCTGCGGTCTAACCGACATTCGCCTGTTCCGCCATGGCGTGTGAGGGAATCTCCCTCACCGGGCAAACGCAGCTCTACCTGGGCTGTCAGGCAATAATCGGGGTCTGACAGGATCTTTTCCTGCAGCTGCTGATACTGCCAATCATACCACTGACCCAGATGGGCAAAGGGAAAGTCACCGGTGAACTGATAGCGGTCATCCAAGGATGTAAGGACACCGCAGTTTTTGCAGGAAATATTCCGCTTGGAAGTGGACAGGGTATATTTTTCGCCGCAGACCGGGCAGGTGGTCAGAATATTTTCCAGACCTTCAGCCAAAGTCTTGCACCGGTAATGCACATCCGGTCTGGATGCAAGCCATTCAAACTCATCATAGCACAGCCGCTGCTCCACGCCGCTGCGAATCTCTTCCACAGTTAGTTCCTCTATCTGCTTTGCGGTAAACAGCAAATCCAACTCTGCATGGATTTTCGCACCCCGACGGATTCCGCTGCCCCATTTGGGATCTGCCAGATAGTCACCCTGTAATTTCACGGTATACACCGGCACACCCATCTTTTTCAGGAATGTGTAGGTTGTGGGCTGGATATCCTCGAAGCGACCGGCTGTGGACAGCCGAGCCTCCGGCATCATCACAAGAACTTCCTCATTATGGATAACCTTCAAGCAGTTTTTGGTGCTTTCAATATCCATAGCGAACATACTCTTGGGGAATGCACCCAGTTTTTTCAAAAGCAATCCCAGCCATTTATGATAAAAATACAACCGTGCCACCACAAAATGAGGACGGCATTTGAGCAGCATAGAACCGGCATAGATAAAATCGATAAAAGAACCGTGGTTACACAGCACAATGGCTGGACCTTCCGGCAACCCCTGCATCCGGTTGGATTTCCTGATGCGAATACCCCGAAGGAAACAGTATGCGCGCACGCCGCCATAGAGTACCGTGATCAAAAAAGGATTGCATTTTTGAACCGTAGTCTTGGAGCTATGCTTCGGTTTTCTCTTCTCTTTCTTTTTCATACCCTTCATCCTGTTTTTTTGTTTTTTATATATTATACCGCATTTTGACAAAAATTCAATATCACTCATAAATTCAATGCTGAATGCTAAATGCTAAATGCTGAATGAATGTGTCGCCAGAGGCGACTATTTAAAATCATTTTCGAAGAAAATACCTTAATTTAGCATTCTGCATTCTGCATTTGATTGTTTATCGGGCGTTAGCACGATAAACAATCATTTATATGTCTTCACAATCGATTACCCGGTAGCCGGCGTCTTTCAGCGCCTGGGCAAAAAGTCCGGCACCGGAGATCAATTTGCCGGAGAATGTGCCGTCATAGATTTGCTTAACGCCGCAGGTAGGACTTCTGGATTTTAAAATGGCGCAGGAAATATCTTCGTTCTGAATTTTATCAAGAATTTCCCGGATGGCCGCGCGCATAGGCGCATCCACATTTTTGCCGTTTCGATCCATCAGTACACCGTTTACAATCTCGATGGGGATTCTGGGGCATCCCATACCCGCCCGCATTTCCGGACACACCGGGATGACCTGATGATCTTTTACATATTCCACAATGGCAGGCGTATAATTATCGCCGCCGTTATACTTACATTTTTCTCCCAACAGGCAGGCACTGACCAAAATCTTCATCAAAACCACTCCTTTATTACAGGATTATAGCACACAAAAAGAAATTTTGCAAAATTTTCTGTTTTACTGCGGTGCGTTGACATTCCCGGGATTGTAGGATAGAATAAGAAAAATCTTGGAACCCAAGGAGGATATTATGCTCTTTTTTCGAAACGACTACGGCAATGGTGCCCATCCTGCCATTATGGATGCTCTGTGCCAGACAAATTTGGAGCTGACTGTTGGCTACGGCATGGATCATTACTGCCAAAAAGCTGCCGATCTGATTCGCAGTCTTTGCCAAGCTCCCAACGCCGATGTACATTTTTTGGCAGGCGGCACACAGGTAAACAAAACCGCCATCGGTGCTTTTTTGCGTTCCTGGGAAGCAGTGATCACCGCAGACACGGGGCATATCCAGGTTCACGAAACCGGCGCCATTGAACACAACGGCCACCGGCTTTTCCTCATCTCTACCCCCGACGGGAAGCTGCGCCCGGAGCAAATCTGCGATCTATGCCGCTGCTATCAGCAGGAAGAAACCTCCCCGGAACCCAAGCTGGTTTACATTTCCAACACCACCGAACTGGGTACGGTTTACACCCGGGAAGAATTGCAGGCGCTGCGCGCTGCCTGCGACCAATGGGGGCTTTATCTATACTGCGACGGCGCACGGCTGGGTGCGGCTATGGCTGTTTCCGACACAGATTTTGCCGACTACGCCGCTGCCTGTCACGCCTTTACCATCGGCGGCACAAAGAACGGATTGCTGTTTGGCGAAGCGCTGGTAATTACCGAGCCTGCGCTGATGCCCTCTTTCCGCCGATGCATGAAGCAGCAAGGTGCGCTGCTGGCAAAGGGCAGACTTTTGGGCGTTCAGTACTGCGCTGCCCTGGAAAACGGTCTTTATATGGATCTTGCCCGGCAAGCCGCCCAAACCGCAAAATTGCTTTGCGATGGACTGAAGGCTCTGGGCATACCTATGCTCATTGACAGCCCCAGCAATCAGGTTTTCCCCATTTTACCCAACGATGTGATTGCCAAGTTGGAACAATCCGTATCATTCGAATATTGGAGTCCTGTCAGCGATACCCGAGGCTGCATCCGCTTCGTTACCGCCTGGCACACCACCAAAGCGGAAGTGGAAGAGCTGCTGGCTTTACTTCATCTATAAATCAGAGCCCGGTTCATTTGAACCGGGCTCTTAAAATATAATTTTTACTTTTTAATGGCAATGCGGATATTCTCGTCTGCGAGCTCGATCACAGCGTCTGGAGCGGAAATTTCCGCCGGGGAGCTGAGGGTTTCGCCACAGATATAGTCTACCCACTGCTGGGGAACATCGCCCTCCAGAATCTGCATCTGAATCCGGTCGGCAATGGCATAATTCTGCTGCTTACGGGCATCCTGAATCTGGCGAACGATCTGTCTTGCCAGGCCTTCCTGCCGCAGTTCTTCCGTAATGGTAAGATCCAGCGTTGCAACAATACCCTTGTCGCTGGCCACAAACAGACCGTCCTTAGCCAAATACTTGACCTGGATGATATCGGCTGCAAAAACTTCTTCTACGCCGTCAATTGTCAGCACAGCATTGTCGCCCTCCAGGCGGAATTTGCCGGACTTGATGGTTTTCACCAAGTCGCCCACACGGGTAGGATACTGGTTGCGGATAGCATTGAAGTCGGGATCGAACTTCACAACAGCGATATCGCCCACATCGGACAGCAGCTCTACATTCTTCACATTCAGCTCTTCGCCGATAATATCAGCAAAGGGAGCAACGGTGTCCATCAGCTGCTGATTGGGCAGGGCAACCTTCAAGGTGCGCAGGGGCTGACGGTTCATCACATTGTTCTTGCTGCGGATGGAACGACCCAGGAAAATAATCAGCTGGGCAATATCCACCTGGTTGACCAGGGCATCATTGCGGAAGCTTTCGGGAATCTCGGGCCAATCTGCCAGATGGACAGATTCTTCGCCGGTGAGGATCCGGTACACTTCTTCTGCCAGGATGGGGGCAACCGGTGCCATCAGCTTTGCAATGTTCACCAGTACATAATACAGCGTTTCAAAGGCGCTGCGCTTATCTTCATCAATGCCGGAGCCCCAGAAGCGTCTTCTGGAACGGCGGATATACCAGTTGGTCAGACCCTCGATCAGTTCCCGCAGGCACTCCACATACCGGTCAACCTGATAGGCATCCATATTGCTCTGGATCTTATTGGTTTCGGCGTAGAGCTTTGCCAGCATCCAGCAATCAAGCTGATTGGTGGTTTCGGGAATCTTCAGTTCCTTAGGCTGGAAGCCATCGATATTGGCATAGGAAATAAAGAAATTGCAGGCATTCCAGAAGGGGAAGATCAGTTTGGTCAGGGATTCTGCAATGGCAGATTCGTCAAACTTCAAATCGCCGATAAGCATTGCATCGGTTTGATACAGGTACAGGCGGAATGCGTCGGTACCGTACTGCTTCATCAGTGCCATGGGGTCAGTGTAGTTTTTGGAGGACTTGGACAGCTTCTTGCCGTCCTTTGCCAAAATTGTGCCGTGAACCACGCAGTTCTTAAAGGCAGGCTTATCAAACAGGGCAACTGCCAGAACGTGCAGGTAGTAGAACCAGCAGCGGATCTGACCGGTGTACTCCACGATGAAGTCGCAGGGGAAATGATCGTCAAACCACTGCTTATTCTCGAAGGGATAGTGCTTCTGGGCAAAGGGCACGCTGCCGCTTTCGAACCAGCAGTCCAAAACTTCCGGCACACGAATCATCTTGCCGCCGCACTTTTCACAGTCGAATGTGATCTCGTCCATAAACTGACGGTGCAGGTTGGTCAGGCGAACGCCGCTGGCCTGATAGATCTCTTCTACGCTGCCCAGCACCTTGGTTTCACCGCAGCACTCGCAATTCCAGATGGGAATGGGCGTAGACCAATAGCGGTTACGGCTCAGGTTCCAGTCACGGGCACCTGCCAGCCAATTGCCGAAACGGCCGTGCTTAACGGTTTCGGGTACCCAGTTGATTGACTCATTATGCTCGATCAGACGATCCTTCACCTGACCGATATCAAAATAGTAGGCATCCATTGCCTTATAGATTAAGGGGCGCTTACAACGCCAGCAATGGGGATAATTATGGTCGATAGTGCCGTCGGCAACACCCTTGCCGTTGGCATACAGGAAACGGATAATATCGCCGTTGAGCTGGATGACCGGGGGCAGGGATTCCTTATCGCCACGGGCTTCATCGCTGAGCCACTGGTTCAGTGCAGAGCCGTAGAAATCGGTGATCTCCTCGGTGAAAGAACCCTTGTTATCCACCGGGTTTACCAGGGGGATATTGTTGTTCTTACAGGTCCAATAGTCATCCTCACCAAAGGCAGGAGCGGTATGGACAATACCCACACCTTCATCTGCGCCAACATAGTCGGCGCTGACAACCCGGAATGCACCCTCTGCCTTCTTATCAGCAAAATACGGGAACAGGGGTTCGTAGGTGATGCCCAGCAGATCGCTGCCCTTGCATTCCTTCACGATCACAGGCTCTTTGCCGAAGATCTTGGGATAGTTGCCCAGAACAGACTTACAGGCGATATAAAGCTCGCCTTCGATCTCCACATAGGCATAGGTCAGTTCCTTACCCACTGCCAGACACAGGTTGGAGGGCAGTGTCCAGGGAGTGGTAGTCCAAGCCAGCAGGTAGACGGGCTTGCCGTCCAAATCCTGGTCGGCACGGAAGCGCACGATCACCCAACGGTCCTGACGCAGACGGGTGGAGTCGGACTCTCTGGTATCGGAAATGGACAGAGAGGTTTCGCAATGGGCGCAATAGGGGGTTACACGGTAATCCCGGTAGATCAGACCCTTATCATAGCAGGTCTTGAACGCCCACATAACAGACTCCATAAACTCCGGAGACATTGTTTTATAAGCACCATCATAGTCTACCCAACGAGCCATCTCGTTGATATACTCACGCCAAGCCTCATTGTTGGAGGACACGATCTCGAAGCACTTTTCATTGAACTTATCAATGCCCAGGCTCTTTTCGATTTCGTTCTTATCGTTAATACCCAGCAACTGCTCAGCCTGGTTTTCAATAGGCAGACCGTGGCAGTCCCAGCCCCAGACACGGGGAACTTTATAGCCCCGCATAGTCCAGTAGCGGGCGATCATATCCTTAATAAAGGAGACCAGAACTGTGCCGTGGTGAGGCTTTCCGGTGGGGAAAGGAGGGCCGTCATAAAAGACGGTTTCCTTTTCCTGGCGAATATCCAAAGATTTCTGGAACACATGGTTTTCCAGCCAATAGTCCAGGACTCGGGGCTGGATCTCACTAAAATCCGGCTTGCCCGATAATTCTTGATAACTCATGTATCATACACTCCGTTTCTATTTCGATTCGTCGCAGAAACTACGAACCTTACAGGGAATTATACAGCGTTTCCAGCTGCTGAACCAGTTCTCTTGCAGTCTTTTCCTTTTCCCGCATTTCGTTGATAACCTTTTCCGGTGCTTTTGCAACAAAGCCGGGGTTATTCAGCTTGGAAGTTGCCATTTCCAGGGTCTTATTGGCATTTTTCAGCTCGTTCTGAATGCGGATCTTTTCTGCCTCGATATCCACCATTTCTGCCAGGGGCAGGTATGCCTTGGCATTGGCGGTGACGACATTTGCCATACCCTTGGTATCCGCAAGCTCCTGGTCGGTAACAACCACGGAAGATGCGCTTGCCAGGCGAACCAGATAATCCTCTGCGCCGGCAAAATTGGCAGGATCGGCCGTTACCACGGTGACGCAGACCTTCTTGGCAGCAGGAACTTTCAGTTCTGCACGGGTCTCACGGATGGCCTTGATCAGATCCATAATGTTTTCCATAGTTGCAGCTTCCGGATAGTTCAGAGCGTCGTTGGTTTCCGGCCAGCTCTGCTGCATCAGGAAGCCTTCAGCGAAGGGCAGTGCCTGATAGATCTCTTCAGTAATGAAGGGCATAAACGGATGCAGAAGCTTGAGAATATTCACCAGCACGTGGCACAGAACCTTCTGCACATTGGTCTGCTGGGCAACATCGTCGCTGTTGAGGCGAATCTTTGCCAACTCGATATACCAGTCGCAGTATACATTCCAGGTGAACTCATAGATCTTCTGGGCAGCTACGCCGAAATTGTAGCTTTCCAGGTTGCCGGTGATTTCGCCGATGATATTGTTCAGCTTGGTCAGAATCCACTTATCTTCCAGAGTCAGCTCGCTTTCTGCAGGCAGACCGAAGCCTTCGATGGACAGCTTATTGAGCAGGAAGCGGGATGCATTCCAAACTTTATTGGTAAAGTTACGGATGGCAATGATCTTATCATCGGAGTAGCGGATATCGTTACCCAAAGAACAGCCCTGCACCAGCATAAAGCGCAGTGCGTCAGCGCCGTACTGCTCGATGACTTCCAGGGGATCCACGCCGTTGCCCAAAGACTTGGACATCTTGCGGCCCTGAGCGTCACGGACAATGCCGTGGATCATAACCGTATTGAAAGGCAGCTGACCGGTATAGGCAATGCCGGAGAAGATCATTCTGGAAACCCAGAAACCGATGATATCATAGCCGGTAACCAATGTGGTAGTGGGATAGAAGTAATCCAGATCCGCAGTCTTATCGGGCCAGCCCAAAATGGAGAAGGGCCACAAAGCGGAGGAGAACCAGGTATCCAAAGTATCGGGATCCTGCTCCAAATGGGTGCTGCCGCACTTTTCGCAGCAGCCGGGGGCAGCCTTGGCTACATTGATATGTCCGCAATCCTCGCAGTACCAGGCAGGAATCCGGTGACCCCACCACAGCTGGCGGGAAATACACCAGTCACGGGAATTACGCATCCAGTTCAGATAAATCTTGGTGAAGCGCTCCGGCACGAACCGCAGTTCCTTATCCTCTACCTTCTTGATGGCAGGGGCAGCCAGCTCTTCCATCTTCACGAACCACTGCTTGGAGATCATAGGCTCGATATTGGTATGGCAGCGGTAGCAGGTGCCGACCTCGTGCTTGCGCTGCTCAATGCGGCTGAGCACGCCAAGCTCCTTCAGGTCTTCAACCATGGTCTTTCTTGCTTCAGCGGTGGTCATACCGGCATACTTGCCGCAATCGAGAACTTCCGGCTCATCGGCGGTCAGCTTGCCGCTCTCTTTCAATGCCAGGTAGGCATCCCGGTCGGCCTTGCCGGTCATATAGCCATCATAGGTAAAGCAGCGAACCAGGGGCAAATCGTGACGCAGACCTACTTCGAAGTCGTTGGGGTCGTGGGCAGGAGTGATCTTCACAACGCCGGTACCCTTTTCCATATCTGCGTGCTCATCGCAGACGATGGGGATCTCTTTATTCAGCAGGGGCAGAATCACGCTGCCGCCGTGGTACTTCTTATAGCGCTCGTCTTCCGGGTTGATGGCAACTGCCACGTCGCCCAGCATAGTTTCGGGACGGGTTGTTGCAATTTCCAGATACTCGTCGGTGCCCTTGATGGGGTAGCGCAGATACCAGAAGAAACCATCCTGCTCCTCGTGCTCCACCTCTGCATCGGAGATGGAGGTCTGGCACTTGGGACACCAGTTGACCAGTCTGTTGCCACGGTAGATCTTGCCTTCGTTATACAAATTTACAAATACTTCCAGAACAGCCTTGGAGCACTGCTCGTCCATCGTGAAGTGATTGCGGGACCAGTCGCAGGATGTACCCAATTTACGCAGCTGCAGAGTAATGCGGTTGCCGTAAGTTTCCTTCCACTCCCAGGCGCGCTCTAAAAACTTTTCACGACCCAGATCGGCCTTGGACAGGCCTTCCTGGCGCATAGCTTCCACGATCTTTGCCTCAGTTGCAATGGCGGCGTGGTCTGTGCCGGGCACCCAAAGGGCAGAATATCCCTGCATTCGCTTAAAGCGAACCAGCACGTCCTGCAGTGTGTTGTCCACTGCGTGACCCATATGGAGCTGACCGGTTACATTGGGGGGCGGCATAGCAATGGAGAAAGGTTTCTTTTCGGGATCAATGACGCCCTTAAAGCAACCGCTTTCTTCCCAATTCTCATATATACGCTTTTCAACTAATTTTGAATCGTAAGTTTTTGACAGTTCAATTGCCATTTTACTTATCTTCCTTCCAGTTCTTTCTATCAACCGTATGTTGCTCCTTGTAGTATATCACGGCAAATCCTATTTTACAAGTAGTAATGCGGTATTTTTTACCTTAAAGGGGAACGGCGCACAGGCCGTTCCCCACAATAAACTTATTGGGATTCATTTTGCCGAATCAGCTCCAAAACCTGCCGAAGCGTTTTCTTTCCAAAGGTTACATTTTGATCATTGATGACCATACAAGGCACGCTCATAACCCGATACCGGTTTCGCAGTTCCCCGAAATGCAGCGCATCATAGATATGGGCTGTTACATTGGGATTTTCTACGGCAATCCGCTGGGCTGCCACCACCAGATCCGGACACATAGAGCAGGACAGTGTGATCAAAATTTTAATATCCACAGGTTTTGTAATTGCCGCAATTTCCTGCCGCACATCTTCATCCAGCGCTTGTCCCGGTCCTGCGGCGTTATAAAGACCTAACACAAAGGAGGTAAATTCGTGCCCACCGGGAACACCGTGAAAGGCTATGCCTGTAGGCGCACCGTCCTCACGGCAGACTTCCACACAAGGTGCGATACTTTCCGGAGAGTGTCTGTCGCACACCTGCACTGTCAGCTTATCCGTAAGCTCTGCAAGGGTGCTGATAAACTGCTCCAGCTCCGCCGATACAGGGCGGTTATCCATATACAGCTTCAGCACGAGAGATTTTTCCATCCGGGCAAAGAGGGAATTTAGCTGCTGCCGGGTTTCGGGTGAGAAGATATCGGATTCATCGGCAGAAATCTCCGCTTTGGAAGCAGAAGGACTCTTGACCTCCGCCGCTTCCGGGCGCAAGCCGGTTTTCTGCTGCATTGCCGCCACATATTTTTCCAGTTCGGTTGCCGCCAACGCACCGTCACCGGTGGCCGTTACCACCTGCCGCAGGGGCTTGATACATACATCTCCGGCAGCATATACGCCGTCGATGCTGGTTTTTTGGGTTTGATCCGTTACAATATAGCCCTGCTCGTTCAGCTCCACTTTGCCTTTGAGTATTTCGGTATCAGGCGCATAGCCTGCAAATACAAACACGCCAAAAGTCTCTTCGCTTTTATACTCCGTCACCTCTGCGGTAGCGGTGTTTCTGTACCGGGCATAGGTCAGCCCGTTTTCACCGGACACTTCCTCCATAACCGTATGGGGCAGAACCGTAATTTTCTCGTGGTTCTTTGCCTTTTCTGCCACAGATGCGGCGCAGGAAAAATCCTCTTTTCGGATCAGTACTGTCACGTGGCGGGCAAATTTTGTTAGAAACACGCTCTCCTCCGCTGCGGCATAGCCTCCGCCAATGACAAAAATTTCCTTGCCGGTGAAAAATTCCCCGTCACAAGTTGCGCAATAGGCAACGCCGCGGCCCTTATAGGTTTCCTCCCCTTCAAAGCCTACGGTTTTAGGGTGCGCACCGGTTGCCAGCAGAACGCCGAAGCATCGGAAATCCCCTTTTTCGGTATGCACCGTTTTTATATCCCCAGAAAGATCAAATTCGGTGGCTTCCGTCAGCATAAATTCCGCGCCGAAGCTTTCTGCCTGCTGCTGCATAACATCGGTCAACTCTTTTCCCCCGGTTTTGGCAATGCCGGGGTAATTGACCACCTCGTGGGTGATGGCAATTTGTCCGCCAAACTGTTCCTTCTCCAAAACCAGCACCCGATATTTCGCCCGTGCCAGGTACAAGGCGGCGGTCAGTCCCGCAGGACCGCCGCCGACAATCACCACATCGTACAAATTCTCCATCAAAGCTGTCCCACCAGATCCAGGCTGGGCTTCAGAGTTTCTGCGCCCGGTTTCCAATTGGCAGGACAAACCTGGTCGCCGTGAGCATAGACAAACTGGCAAGCCTGCACCTTACGCAGCAGCTCCTCCGCATTTCTGCCCACATTACCGGCTGTTACCTCATAACCCACGATCTTACCTTCCGGATTGATGATAAATGTTCCCCGTTCAGCCAGACCGTCTGCCTCAATCAGCACTTCAAAATCCTTGGAAATGCTGTGGGTGGGGTCTGCCAGCATGGGATAATTGATCTTCTTGATTCTATCGGAGGCATCGTGCCACGCCTTGTGGACAAAATGGGTATCGGTGGACACGGAATAAACCTCACAACCGATATTCCGGAACTGCTCGTATTTCTCCGCCAAATCCTCCAACTCTGTGGGACAAATAAAGGTAAAATCCGCAGGATAGAAGAAAAATACGCACCATTTTCCCTGGATATCCTTCTTGCTCACAAATTTAAACTCATTTTCATGATAGGCATAGGTGCGAAAATCAGAAATTTCCTTATTGATTAAAGACATTTTTACTTCCTCCATAAATCGTGTTGATTACAAAATGCGTAGACGGCTCGGACCTCATCCCCGTCGCAGACGGAAAATTTTGCCTTGGGCTTATCGTCGGGATCCAAATGGGCATACTGGATACCGTGTTCCGTCTCCAGGCACACCCACTGAATATAATGCTCCGGCGTCATGGGGTGCTCCACAGAACCCACCGTTACATGCACCGTATTTCCATTTTTTTCATAGACGGGGATGTGCTTTTCCCCGGAGGCTTCCGTACTGCCGGGAATCAGCTCCTGCATTTTCTCACCGCAGCAATATATGGGAACTCCCTGATCCCGGATGATTGCCACGATATTTCCGCAATGCTTGCAAACTAAAAATTCTTGTTTCATTTACAATCCCTCCGCTTTCAAGTATGTGCAAAAAAACGCAAATAATGCGAAAAAATCAGCACATACTACGGCAAAAGGATGTGAGACAATGGACAAAAAGCTTTCTTATAAACAAGGATTTATTCCTTACGCCCTGGCTGCACTTTTAATTGGTCTGGTGGGCGGATTTTCAACTGTATTGGGACCGGCTTTTGTGCAGGATATGGGTATTGCCTATACAAACACAACCTGGACTGCTCTGGCGCAAGCTATGTCCACTGCCGCCTGTGCGCCCATTTTAGGCAAGGTGGGCGATGTGATCGGGCGCAGAAAAACACTCATTTTGGGCATTGCGGTTTTTACCCTGGGCAATGTTCTTTCCGCCCTTGCAGGCTCTCTTGCTTTTATGATAGCGGCACGGTTTCTCGTAGGCATCGGCACTGCGGCTATGGCTCCCGTCATCTTGGCTTATATTGCAACGGAGTTTCCCCCGGATCGGGTGGCAAAAGGGTTTTCCTTATATATGCTCTTATCCAGCGCATCGGTGATTATCGGGCCTACTATCGGCGGATTGATCGTTTCCGCTTACGGATGGCGTACCATGCTTTGGGTTTGCACAGCCCTGTGCGCCGGAATTCTGGTCGTCTGCATTTTTACCTCCCGTAATCAAGCATCCAACAAAAAAGCATTGCAGAATTTTGATATATCCGGCGCTGTGCTGATTCTGATTTTTTTCAGTCTTTTGCTATGCGTCCCATCTTTCGGACAGAATTTCGGCTGGACATCTGCGGCTTTTTGGATTGTTCTGGGTGCAGCAGCCATCAGTCTGATTGGGCTGATCCTATCCCAGCGCAGGACCGCTCATCCCATTTTATCGGGCAGCTTTATTCGCTGCAGGGCCTTTATTTTCAGCGTGATCGCCCTGTTTCTGACCCAGGGATTAATGCAGGCCAATATGACCAACACAATCGTTTTTGTCAACTACACCCAACCGGGCAACACCGCAATCTCCGGCTACGCCATTTCCGTTATGTATGTGGGAATGTCTTTGGGCGCAGTGATCTTAGGACCGCTGGCAGATAAATTTGAGCCCAGGAAGATCCTTGTCGGCTCTTTTCTGCTGACGGGCATCGGATGCGGAATTATGCTGCTGTTTACAGAAGCTACCACTGTTTTTTTGATGATGGCATCCTTGGGGATCCTGGGCTTTGGATTGGGAGGAAACGGCACGATCTTTATGAAAGTTGTCCTTTCCGGTCTTCCGGCCCAGACCGCCGGCGCAGGGACTGGAACTTACGGATTATTCCGGGATCTGGCTGCACCCTTCGGCGTGGCTGTATTCGTTCCCCTGTTTACCAACCGGATCACCGCCCAAATCGCAGCCGACACGGCAGATTCTTCCGCAGCTGTTGCATCCGCCCACTATCTGGCAATTGCGGAAATTCTCTGCGTTGGATTGGGTATTATCGCCCTTACCTTCCTGCCAAAACAAAAACATCAAGGAGAATTCGTATGCGATTGAAAGACAAAGTTATTTTGGTAACCGCTTCCACCCGGGGAATCGGTCTTGCCATCGTAAAAAAATGCGCCCAAGAGGGCGGCAAGGTTTATATGGCTGCCCGGAATATGGAACGGGCACAGGAAATTGCAGACACTTTAGAAGGTGTCAAATGCGTATACAATGATGCTGCCAAACCGGAAACCTTCCTTTCTATGGTGGAAGATGTGGTTGCCAATGCCGGGCACATTGATGTGCTGGTGAACAATTTCGGAACATCCAATCCGGGGAAGGATCTGGATTTTTCCCATACGGATCCGCAAATTTTTATTGATACCGTCAACTTAAATCTGCGCAGTGTATTTTTAGCAAGCCAGGCAGCAATCAGGCATATGGCCGGTCGGGGCGGCAGTATTATCAACATTTCCTCGGTGGGTGGTTTGGTTCCGGATATTTCCCAGGTTGCCTACGGCACAAGCAAAGCTGCCATCAACTATCTGACCAAACTGATCGCCGTGCAGGAAGCAAAAAACCGCATTCGATGCAACGCCGTTCTGCCCGGTATGACCGCTACAGAAGCCGTGGAGCAGCATCTTTCCGAGGAATTTCGGAACCTGTTTATGAAGCATATTCCCCTGGGGCGTATGGGTCAGCCGGAGGAAATCGCAGAAGCTGTTTGCTATTTTGCCAGTGACGCCTCTGCTTATACCACAGGGCAGATTTTGACCCTCTCCGGGGGCTTTGGTTTGGCAACACCGGTCTACGGCGACCTGGCCGACAGCAAAACCAGGCGATAATATAAAATACCGGAGGGGCACTGAACTGCCCCTCCGGTATCTTTATTTATTATAGATAAATGTAAATTCTTCCCAAGGTATATTAACCGGTTTTTTCTGACAAATGATCTCATCCACATGCATCAAAAGAGGGAAATCCCGGGCATCCAGCGCACCCTTTTGGGCTGCGATTTTGATTGCCCTTGCTACCCGCTCGGCAACCACCAGCGATTCCAGCGTTACGCCGTTGAGCTCCTGCCGGGCTTCCTCAATATCCAGCCCTCTTCCCAGCAAAATACCGATCAGCCGGGTTCTGCCGCCATAGACCGTTACATACAAGTCGCCGTAACCCACCACCATATTCTCTAGGGTTGCAGCCCCCTGATAAGCCAAAAGCTTATACATTTCCTTCACTGCCTGACCAAAAATCGCCGCCTGGGAATTAAAATGCAGCGCACTATCAATGCCAAATTCCCTCTGGTTTACACCGATGGTCAAGGCGACAGCCAGCGCATATCCGTTTTTCAGCGCAACGGCGCTTTCTATGCCCACTACATCCTGGGACAGAGAAATATGGTAATAGTCCGTAGCCAGGATTTTCTTCATTTTTTCCAGAATTGCCAAGTCCTTACCGCAAAACGCCACTTCTGTTTGATCGTGGGCGACCAATTCATAACTGGTGCAGGGTCCTCCGATGGCATTGAGGGAAAGCTCCTTGCCCATCTTTTTCAGCTTATCCTCCCAAACCTGGGGGTAAGTCAGCAATTTCCCGTCCGGCGTATCCATCAGACCCTTTGTTACTGTCAAAACCGGAATATGGGACGGGATTTTCGGCAGCACTGCATCTGCAAACCACTCCACACCGAAGCTGCTTACGCCGCCGATGATCATATCGCAACCGGCAATGGCCTGATCCATCTGCTCGATGTGAAAATACCCGATTCCATCCGGGAATGGTTTGTCAAACTTGGGATGCTGATTGGTTGTTCTGCAGGCTTCGATAATTTCCCGATCCAAATGGGTGCCTACCAGGCGAACCTCGTTGCCGTTCTCCCGGGCAGGAAATGCCAAAGCTGAGCCCATCATACCGGCTCCAATGATCGTTACAACAGCCATTTTCCCAATCCTTTCTTATATGCCGTTTTCCAACAGGCAGACGGCGTGGCAAGCCATACCGGAGCCGTCGCCGGTGAAGCCCAAATGCTCCTCCGTTGTGGCTTTTACATTGACCTGGCTGGGGTCGATTTCCAGAGTGGATGCAATGTTTTCCACCATTTGGGGGATATAGTCCTTCAGCTTGGGCCTTTGGGCGATCATAGTCACATCGATATTCCCCACGGTGTAGCCAGCCTCCCGGATTCTCTGGGCTACGGTTTTCAGCAGCACCATAGAGGAAATACCTTTATAGGTCATATCCGTATCGGGAAAAAGCTTGCCAATGTCGCCCAAGCCTGCTGCACCCAAGAGGGCATCCATCACCGCGTGGAGCAGAACATCTGCATCCGAATGACCCAAAAGACCCTTTTCATAGGGTATGGTAACGCCGCCCAGGATCAGATCCCGGCATTCTACCAATCTATGCACATCGTAGCCGTGTCCGATTCTCATACTTCTTCCTCCAGCAGAAATTCTGCAATTTTCAAATCTATGGGAGTGGTGATCTTCAGGTTCCGCTCGTCACCCTCCACCAGTTTTACGGAAAAACCTATCCGCTCCACCGCCGAGCAGTCGTCGGTAATGGCAGCTTTATCCTCCCGAGCCTTCTGCAATGCGCCCCGGAGCAGGTCAAAATCAAACACCTGCGGAGTCTGCACTGCCCGGAGGGTGTTTCGATCCGGCGTTTCCTTCACGATGCCGCCGTTTTCAATTTTAATTGTGTCCTTCACAGGGATGGCCGGGGCAGCTGCGCCGTAGGTATGGGCAGCCCGGACTGTACGATCGATAACCGCTTCGGTTACAAGCGGTCTTGCTCCATCCTGGATGGCTGCCAATTTCACCTTGGAAGACAAAGCCTTTAATCCATTTTCCACAGATTCCGGGCGGTCACTGCCTCCTGCCACCACTGCGGTAACCTTATCAAAGGTTCTGCACAGCTGAGTGATTGGTTCGATCAGATCAGGCCGGGTGACCACCACGATTTCCTTAATGGCAACGGCATCCTGAAATGCCCGAACTGTCCGCAGGATCATAGGTTCGCCGCCCAGGGGCGCCATCACCTTATCGATGCCCCCCATCCGGGAGGCATTGCCTGCCGCCACGATCACCGCACCGCAGTACTGCAGCGGTAAAATTTTTCGCAAAGTGGTACTCACTTTGGATAGGTTCATAATTACAGCTCCTTCACAAGCGCTTTAAAGTAATTTCCCCGAACTTCGAAGTTTTTAAACTGGTCAAAGGATGCGCTGGCAGGACTCATCAGCACAACATCCCCATTTTTTCCGTCGGCAGCTGCTTTGAAGGTGGCATCCTGCAAATCTTTGCATTCCACAATTTCCGGGCAGCCGGGGCGGTACTGGGGAGCGTTTTCCACAGCTTCCCGGATTTTCGGGCCGGTTGCGCCGCACAGATACAGCGTCTTTACGTGCTCTACGATATGGGGTCCCAGCACATCATAGGGAATCTTCTTATCATAGCCGCCGGCAATCAGCAGCACCTTCTGGGGGAAGCTTTTCAGACCGGCAATGGTACGGGTGGGAGAAGATGCGATGGAATCGTTATAGAACCGCACCCCATCCTTTTCCCGGACAAATTCAATGCGGTGCTCCACGCCGCCAAATGTTCTTGCCACCTGGCGGATGGTTTCATCCTCCACAAAGCCGTCCACTGCCAAAATGGCGGTCATATAGTTTTCCACATTATGCTCGCCGGGTATGACGATCTCTTTTTTATTGAGCACCGGCGTGCCGTTGCGGTAAATGGTATCCCCTTCCAGGTATGTACCGGTTTTTACCTTGCCGCTGTAGGAGAAATAACGGGTTGCGCCGTTGCCGGTAAATTCGGCTGTGATGGCATTATCGGCATTGACGATGAGAACATCCTCTTTTTTCTGATAGCGGAACAAATTGACCTTCGCCTGGATATATTCTTCCATATCCTTATGGATATCCAGGTGGTTGGGGGCAAGATTGGTCACAACCGCAATATGGGGGCTTTCGTGCATATCCATCAGCTGGAAGGAGCTCAGCTCCACCACCGCATAGTCGGTAGGCTGAATTTCCTCAATCAAAGGCAGCAGGGGTGTGCCGATATTGCCGCCCAGCCAGACCTTTTTGCCGGATGCTTTGAGCATTTCGGAGATCAAAGTGGTTGTGGTTGTCTTGCCGTCAGAACCGGTAACGGCAAATTTGGTGCAGTTGCACAGCTCGAAAAATACTTCCATTTCGCTGGTGATTTCCGCGCCATTTTCCCGCAAAGCCTTCAGCGCAGGCAGATTGGGATGCATACCGGGAGTACGGAATACAAGATCGGCAGAAAGATCATCCAAATATCCCTCGCCTACTTTCATCTTACAGCCCAGCGCCTCCAATTCCCGCAGTTCATCGTCAAACTGCTCCCGGGGTGTTTTATCGCAGCCGGTTACATCGCAGCCGTAGCGCAGCAGCATTCGGGCTACCGGACGGTTGCTCACGCCCAGACCCATAACCAAAATCCGTTTGCCCTTCAGGGAACGGAAATATTCCTCGTAATGCATATAGATTCCTCTTTTCTTTTTTCCATATCTACTCTTAGTATATACAGAAATCAAAAATTTTGCAAGATGTTATGAAATATACCCAAAGGGAAAAAGATAAATTAGAATTTATATCGCTAACGCTCATAAATTCAATGCTGAATTCTAAATGCTAAATGCTAAATGAATGTGTCGCCAGAGGCGACTATTTAAAATTATTTTCGAAGAAAATACCGTAATTTAGCATTATGCATTATGCATTTTGCATTTGATTGTTTATCGGGCGTTAGCTCGATAAACAATCATTTGCGGAAAAATGCACCTGCCGGAAAGCAGGTGCATTTTTGCACGACGCAGGTCTGTAAGCCGGGTTCTGTCATCGACAGTCATCTATCTAAACCTGCAATTGCTCGCAGGTTTCAGCCGCCTCCTCGGGACGGTCGGGCAAACCTATTGTCCCTCCACGGCGTTGCTCCGGATAGAGTTTACATCGTAAAACCCATATCTCTATGGGCCGGGTGCGCTCTTACCGCACCTTTTCACCCTTACCTTGCGGCGGTATATCTCTGTTGCACTTGTCCTGGGGTCACCCCCGGCGGGCGTTACCCGTTATCCTTGCCCTATGGAGCCCGGACTTTCCTCACCCGGGACCCGTTGGGATCCCGGCCGCGACTGTCCGACCCGGTCGCAAAAGTTATTTTACCCCAAGTTTTCCCCCTTGTCAAACAAAATAACCAAAGCACAACAATCTGCTGCAAAGCACCCTCCCCTACAAGAGTTATTTATCGTTTTTCGATAAATTGTTGTTGACAAACAATATGTTTATGTGATATGCTGAGACTGTAAGATATGTCTATAGGAGGTCGTTATGCTGAAAGTTTCTAAAAATTTTTCCCTGGGTCTTTCCCTGTTCATTGCCGGAATTTTTCTTTTGTGCTGCATTGCAGGGCTTTTCGTGATGCCCGGTCTTGTGCAGATCCTCATTGACACGCCGGACAACATCGGCAATCGGCAGGAAATCTCCCAGCTTGGCAGAACTCTGGTTCTGATCGCCTCTTACGGCATTCTGGCCGATCTGATCGCTGCCGATCTTTTGCTGATCAATTTATTGATGCTGGTGAAAAAGCACTTGGTTTTCACAGAGCAATCTGTTGCTATGATCCGGGGCGTTTCCTGGTGCTGCCTGCTTCTGTGCGCCTTATTCTGCTTTTTAGGTTTATACTTTCAGCTTGCCTTTATCGTAGCGCTGTGCGCCCTGTTTCTGGGCATCTGCCTCCGAGTATGCAAAAACGCCTTTGAAGAGGCCATTTCCATCAAAGAAGAAAATGAACTGACCGTATAGGAGCCCCGAATGATCGTTATTAAGTTAGATATTATGATGGCAAAGCGGAAAATGTCCCTGAACGAACTTTCCGACAAAGTGGGCATCACCCTTGCCAATCTCTCCATCCTCAAAAACAACAAGGCAAAAGCCATTCGTTTTTCCACTTTGGACGCAATCTGCAAGGCGCTGGAGTGCAATATAGAAGATATCCTGGAGTATGTACCCGATTAAATTAAGGAGATGATTTTATGGATTTCAACACACAAAACTCTGCAATGTCCCGGAAAATCAATCACAGCAAAACCGATTCCGCATTTGCCTGGCTGATCCTGCTTTTGTCCTTCCTCTTCTGCCACACCGTTCCTGTGGCAAATCACCCCTTTGGCGGCTTTTTGCTTGTACTGAGCGCATTCATCACCGCCTTTATCATCCTTGGCGTAAAAAAGATTAAGGTAAAGCCTGCCTGTATTCTCAGCAGCATTTCTGCGCTCATACTCTCTGCTGCTCTGATTCTGACGGAAACGCCCTTCCTGCTTTTCCTCACCTACGCCTACTGCCTTGCCACCTACTGCTTTTTGATCTATACTGCCCTGGGAAATCGGGTGGAAAACGGTTTTTCCAACTACATCTACATTGACTACCTTAAAATTTTATTCATACTCCCCTATTGCTCCATTGCTTCCATTTTCCCGGCCATTCTGAGCAAATCCTCCGGCAAGGGAACTCGGGTGATTCTGAAGGTTTTGATCGGCGTCGGCATTGCCATTGTCCCCACCGCTATCGTGTTTGGTCTGCTTTCCTACGATGCAGGCTTTATGAAGATCATCGACGATATTTTCTCCTTCGATCCCAACGATATTCCCCAATGGCTGTTTAGTTTTATCGCCACCTTCCCCTGCGCCATGTTTGGCTTCGGCCTTTACACCTCCTCCCGCAAAGGCGTTTTGAAGGATACCATCACCGCAGAAGGCTGCGATAAAATCCATCAGAAAATCCGCATTTTACCGCAAGTCACCGCAGTTGTTGCAACTTTCCCCATTATTTTTCTATATGTAATTTTCTTCATTTCCCAATGGAAATATTTTGTATCCGGCTTCACCGGTGTTCTGCCGGAGGGCTTCAGCCACGCCGAATACGCCCGTCAGGGCTTCTTCGAACTGTGCGCCGTTTCCGTCCTTAACCTGCTGTGCATTGGCGGCATTGCCATTTTCATCAGCAAAGGACGCAAGGGCAAGGGCTGGATACTGAAAATTTTAAGCGTTATTTTCTGCCTGTGCACCTTTATTCTCATCAGCACCGCCGCAGCAAAGCTCCTTATGTACATCGAGCACTACGGTCTGACCCAAAAGAGAATTTACGCCATGTGGCTGATGGCGGTCATTGCCGTGATTTTCCTGGTGATTGCTCTGGGACAGTTTATCTCCAAGATTCGGATCGTGGCCCTGTCCTGCGCAGTTGTGATCGTGATGTTTACCCCCCTGGCACTATGCAATATCAATACCATTGTTGCCCAATACAACACCGATCGCTATCTTGCCGGTACTTTGGAAGAAATGGACACGGAGCTGATGGGCGAACTGGGCGATTCTGCCATTCCCTCTTTGGTAAAATTGGCAACCACCATCGATCCGGAAAAGGAACCGGAATTGAAGCATGCCATTGACTGTATTTTGTTTGAGAAGAAGGTAGAATTGAAGGAGGAACGGTTTGCTCTGTTTGCCTTCAATCTTCCCGCTGCCTTTGCAGAATCTGCAATCCGGGATTATGATCCGGTTATTCCCCCCGCAGGAATCTATCGAATGGAAAGCTACAGCTTCTACTTTTACGAAGAAGAAGATGATGACGACTATCTCCGTGATTCTCACTACTACCAATCCGACGAAATCGCACCGATTCTGACCATCCACGCTGACCGCACCGGCATTTTGACCTTCGCAGACGAAACATATTCCGTTTCCATCGAAAACTGCCAGATCATCAGTGACGGAGAAATCTTTGATTTTGAATACAAGCCCTTTGATGAATATGAAGATGATATAACCCTCACCTGGGTCACGGAAGATGATCAATACGGCACCATTTGTTTCAATGCCTTGGAAGAAGAGGAAGAAACCACCGAGGACACTTCCCTTTCTTCCGGAACCTATGTCATTACCAGTACAAACACAATGGACGGCGTTACACATTATGTTCAGGATAATACCGATCAGGTTTTGACGATCCATGAAGACGGAACTGGCAGCTTCTATTTCAAAGAAGTCTACTACGACATTACTTTTGAAAAAGAAATTCTTGTAATTAACGGGCAGCAGCTTCCGTACCGGTATATCCCGGGTTCTGAAACCGACGAACCTCTGCTTCTGCTTTACTGGTATCGGGACGAAACCACCAGCATTGCTCTGCGCCCCGTTCCGGAAGTGTTAAATTAGAATTTATATCGCTAACGCTCATAAATTCAATGCTGAATGCTAAATGCTAAATGATGAATGAATGTATCGCCATAGGCGACTATTTAAAATCATTTTCGAAGAAAATACCTCAATTCAGCATTCTGCATTCTGCATTTTGCATTTGATTGTTTATCCGGCGTTAGCACGATAAACAATCATTTATCTGTCGAATATTGCAAAAAACATCCCAGTCCGGAGTGGACTGGGATGTTTTGATTTAGAATTCTTCGGTTACTTCGGGTTCGATTTCTGCAATGCGGGGCTCGGGAGTAGCACCGGGCTGATAATCCCGGTATGCCATCAGGCCGGAGCCGGCAGGAATCAGCTTACCGATGATAACGTTCTCCTTCAGGCCAACCAGGTGGTCAACCTTGCCCTTAATGGCAGCATCGGTCAGGACCTTGGTGGTTTCCTGGAAGGATGCGGCGGACAGGAAGGAATCGGTTGCCAGAGATGCCTTGGTAATACCCATCAGCATTGCACTGCCGGTAGCCAGCTGCAGGTCAGTTTCGCCGGCATCGATCCGGGCCTGAACCTGTGCGTTGGCATCCTCGAAGGTGAAGCGGTCCACCACAGTGCCGGTGAGCAATGTGCTGTCGCCGGGTTCTTCCACCCGGATCTTGCGCATCATCTGACGGATGATAACCTCGATATGCTTATCGTTGATCTCAACGCCCTGCTGACGGTACACAGCCTGGACAGACTGCACCAGGTAATCCTGAACAGCTTCCACACCGGAAATACGCAGAACATCCTGGGGATACAGAGCACCATCGGTGATGGGTTCGCCCTTATTGACGGTCTTGCCGTGGGTGATCTTCAGGCCTACAGAGTAGGGCACCTGGTAAACCTTAACTTCGCCGTCTTCTGCGGTAACGGTGATATTACGCATTGCGCTGCGGTGGGATTCGTCGATGGAAACCACACCGGTGATCTCGGAGATCTGCGCCATCTTCTTGGGACGGCGGGATTCGAACAATTCTTCAACTCTGGGCAGACCCTGGGTGATATCGTCACCGGCAACGCCGCCGGAGTGGAAGGTACGCATGGTCAGCTGAGTACCGGGCTCACCGATGGACTGAGCAGCGATAATACCAACAGCTTCGCCCAGATCCACTTCCTTGGAAGTAGCCAGGTTCATACCGTAGCAGCGGGCGCAGACGCCGTTTCTTGCGCGGCAGCCCAGAACAGTACGGATATAGATCTTCTCAATGCCGTGCTTCTCGAACTTTTCGGCATCCTCGGGCATCATCATAACGCTCTTGGAATGGACAAGCTCGCCAGTCACAGGATCCAGCACATCGTTAACAGGGTAACGGCCGCGGATGCGGTTGCCGAAGGTGTCGATGACATCGCCATTTTGCACCACAGCGCCGACCCAAATACCGTTGACGGTCTTACAATCATGCTCGCGGATGATGACTTCCTGGGATACGTCGACCATACGACGGGTCAGGTAACCGGAGTCAGCAGTACGCAGAGCGGTATCGGTCATACCCTTACGGGCGCCTCTACTGGAAATGAAGTATTCCAGAACAGACAGACCTTCACGGAAGTTAGCCTTAACAGGGATCTCAATGGTACGACCGGCGGTATCGGCCATCAAGCCACGCATACCGGCCAGCTGACGAATCTGAGCCATAGAGCCACGGGCGCCGGAATCGGCCATCATATAGATGGGGTTGAATTCATCCAGGTTGCCCTGCAGAGCGCCGGTTACATCGCCGGTGGTCTTTTCCCACTGCTGAACCACCAGACGGTAACGCTCGTCGTTGGTGATCAGACCCTGGCGGTAGAAGTTTTCAATCTCCAGAACCTTCTGCTCGGCTTCCTTAACCAGCTGATACTTGATCTCCGGCACCACCATATCGGCGATAGAAACGGAAATAGCACCCTTGGTGGAGAACTTATAGCCCAGAGCCTTGACCCGGTCCAGCATCTCCGTTGCAACGGTGAAGCCGTGGCGGCGGATACACTTATCGATGATCTTGCCCAGCTGCTTCTTGCCAACCAGGAAGTCAACTTCCAGATCAAATGCCTTATCGGGGTTGGAGCGATCCACAAAGCCCAGATCCTGAGGGATAGGCTCGTTATAGATCAGACGGCCAACGGTGGCATTGATAATCTTGCTCTTCTTCTCACCGTTGATCTCCTTGGTATAGCGGACACGGATGGGAGCGTGCAGACCCACATCGCCGTCGGAATAGGCGGCAATGGCCTCTTCCACGCTGGAATAGTTCATCTTGGGCAGGTAGGATGCTTCCTTCTTACCCTCAGCCTTGGCCTTCTTATTGGCTGCCACAAATTCATCGGCATCCACCAGCTGTTCTACAGGCAGACCGGTATCACCGGCATCGGTTACGAATACCTCTTCTGCGCCCTTTTCTGCCTTGCCCAGACGGGTATAGGTCAGGTAGTATGCGCCGAGGATCATATCCTGAGTAGGAACCGTAACAGGCTTGCCGTCCTGGGGACGGAGCAGGTTGTTGGCGGAGAGCATCAGCATTCTGGCTTCTGCCTGTGCCTCTGCGGACAGAGGTACGTGAATAGCCATCTGGTCGCCGTCAAAGTCGGCGTTAAATGCGGTACAGCAAAGAGGATGCAGCTTCAGCGCACGGCCTTCCACCAGGATAGGCTCGAATGCCTGAATACCCAGTCTGTGCAGGGTAGGTGCACGGTTAAGCATAACGGGGCGGTCCTTGATGATCTCGTCCAGAGCGTCCCAAACCTCGGTCACGCCCTTATCGATCATCTTCTTAGCGGACTTAATGTTGCTTGCCAAACCGTCGGATACCAGCTTCTTCATAACGAAGGGGCGGAACAGTTCGATTGCCATTTCCTTGGGCACGCCGCACTGATACAGCTTCAGCTCGGGGCCTACAACGATAACGGAACGGCCGGAATAGACAACACGCTTACCCAGCAGGTTCTGACGGAAACGACCCTGCTTACCCTTGAGCATATCGGACAAGGACTTCAGCGCACGGTTGTTTGCGCCGGTGACGGCACGGCCACGGCGGCCATTGTCGATCAATGCGTCAACAGCCTCCTGCAGCATCCGCTTTTCGTTGCGGATGATGATATCGGGGGCGTGGAGCTGGATCAGTCTCTTCAGACGGTTGTTACGGTTGATAACACGGCGGTACAGGTCGTTCAAGTCGGAGGTAGCAAAACGGCCGCCGTCAAGCTGAATCATGGGACGGATATCCGGAGGAATGACCGGCAGCACATCCATGACCATCCAGCTGGGCTTATTGCCGGATTCCCGGAAAGCCTCAACCACTTCCAAACGCTTGACAATACGCAGCTTCTTCTGGGAAGAAGCAGTCTTCAGTTCCTCACGCAGCTGCTCGGACAGCTCATCCAGATCGATCTTCTCCAGCAGCTCCTTGACAGCCTCTGCGCCCATACCGGCACGGAAGTCGTCTTCGTACTTTTCGCGATAGTCGCGGTATTCCTTTTCGGACAGGATCTGGTTGCGCTCCAGAGGGGTATCACCGGGCTCGGTGACGATATAGGATGCGAAATACAGCACCTTTTCCAGAATCTTGGGGCTAATATCCAGGATCAGACCCATACGGGAAGGAATGCCCTTGAAGTACCAGATGTGGCTGCAGGGAGCGGCCAGCTCAATATGGCCCATGCGCTCACGGCGAACCTTGGCCTTGGTCACTTCAACGCCGCAGCGTTCACAGACCTTACCCTTGTACTTGATCTTCTTGTACTTACCGCAGTGGCACTCCCAGTCCTTGGTGGGTCCGAAGATCTTTTCGCAGTACAGGCCGTCCTTCTCGGGTTTGAGGGTACGGTAGTTGATGGTCTCCGGCTTCTTGACCTCACCGAAGGACCACTGCCGGATCATATCCGGCGAAGCAATACCAATTTTAATTGCATCAAATGTTGCATCTGCCATAGTATCGCCTCCTTACACTTCGTCTTCATCGGAATCGGCCATTTCAGCCTCACCGAATACATTGTTCATAATATCTTCCTGGCCTTCGTCGATGACAAAACCGGAATCCAGGACCTCCTCAGTGGTACCCACCAGGTCACGGCTGATCTCACCGGCGTACAGGATCTCTTCCTCGTCCTCTTCGTCCTTCAGTTCGATCTCGTTACCCTGCTCATCCAG
>JAZRLK010000081.1:0-2991 GCA_045646805.1 Faecousia sp. | reverse complement strand
AATGCAGAATGCAGAATGCTAAATTATTGTATTTTCTTCGAAAATGATTTCAAATAGTCGCCTATGGCGACACATTCATTCAGCATTTAGCATTTAGCATTCAGCATTGAATTTATGAGCGTTAGCGATATAAATTCTAATTTTAAAAGAGTGTGTCGATGGATTTAAATGTATAGCCCTGCTGTTTCCAGGTGGTGAGCAGTTCGTCGAGAATTTCTGCGTTGGTTTGGGATGTGGCGTGGAGCAGGATGACTGCGCCGTTATGGGTACGGGTCAGCAGCTTATCCAGGGCATATTCCCGGGTTGGCTGTTTGTTGTTGTCCCAGTCGGCATAGGCAAGGCTCCAAAAAACCGTTTTATATCCCAGTTCCTGCGCCAGTTTTAAATTTTCCTCGCTGTAGATCCCCTGGGGCGGGCGGTAGTATCTGGGCAGCTCCTTGCCGGTAATCTCGGCAAACAAAGTCTCCACGTCTTCCAATTCTTTGGTAAAGGCGGCTTTGTCTGTAATTTTGCTCATATTGGGATGGGTGGCGGTGTGGTTGCCTACAATATGCCCCTCCTCCACCATACGCCGCACCAGATCGGCATTTCGCTCCAGATAGTCGCCTACCAGAAAAAATGCCGCCGGGACATTGTGCTTCTTTAATACATTTAATATATCTCCGGTGTAACCGTTTTCATAACCGGCATCAAAGGTTAGATACAGCACCTTTTCTTCCCCATTTCCCACATAGGCACTGTCCAAAGCCTTTAGCTGCGCAGCAGATGCAGGCCCGGAGGGTGACTGACCCTCTCCGGAAAAACTCAAGCCCCAAGCCCCGGTGGTGACAGACCTGGGAATCGCCTGGGAAATTGTCAAAATCACAGCCGCCAGCAGTGCGCTTGCTACGATTAAAATATCTCTTCGTTTCATATTTATCCCTCCCGGGACAATCTATGCCTGCAGGAGTGGAGATATTCCCGGTGTTAAAATTCCGTAAATAAAAGCTTCTTCCGGTTGAAATTCTGAAAAAATGGAATATAATAAATGTATAAAATAATGACAAGGTGAATTTATGTCTTTTTTTCAGAACATCCGTAATAAAATCAGCCGGTTTATGATGGGCCGCTACGGCAGCGACAAACTGAATATGGCGCTGCTGATTGCCAGTGTAGCATTGAGCATCATCGGTGCGGTGATCCCCTGGTTGAAGATTGTTTTTGTTGTCATCAGTTATGGTCTGATGATCTGGGCGATCTTCCGGATGCTCTCCCGAAAAACCTACAAGCGCTACCAGGAAAACCGGAAATTCTTGCAGCTGTTTGAGCGCATCCGGGATAAGGAGCATCGTTATTTCGATTGCCCCCGCTGCCGTCAGCAGGTGAGAGTTCCCCGGGGTAAGGGCAAAATTTCCATCACCTGCCCCAAGTGCAGAGAGAAATTCATTAAGAAAACATAAGGGAGAGAGAAAATGAAAAGAGTGATATGCCTGTTTTTGTTAGCAGCACTGTGCTGTAGTTTCAGTGGCTGCGGCATTACAGCACCCTTGGAAATCTATGGAAACTACGTAACAACCTCCGGCAGTGGTGTACCAAGCTTATTTGGCAGACCATACTTGGAGATTTCCGGTGACGGAATGGAGCCCGAATTAAAAGAAGGCGAAATTGTTTTCTTTCATAAAGTAAAGGATCCCAAGGATTTGCAGATGGGTGATATTATTGCCTATTGGACAGTTATCAACGGAGAACGGGTTATCCACGTCAGCCGGATTGTGGCAATTTACGATGGCGGCGGCTATTTTGTTTTTGAAACCAGAGACGATAATAAAAATACCAGCAATGCCCTGTCAGTCCACGAATCCGAAATCCTCGGTGTATATTAAGAAAAAGAGAGCGAATAAAATCGCTCTCTTTTTTATATAAATGGTGAATTATACTATCAAGTGCAACACTTGTAAAAAAAGAAGAAGTTCATACAGATCTCTGGTATAATAGAGTCACCACAACACCGTACACCGAAAGGAGATCTGTATGAACTACCATCATCTTACCATAGAAGAGCGCAGTTGTATACGAAAATATTATGTAGAAGGCCTAAGTTATCGAAAAATTGCTCAACTAATCGGTCGCAGCCCCAGTACAGTCAGCAGGGAGATCAACCGCAACCGTACCCACATGTATGACATTCCTACCTATTATCCTCACACAGCGCAGAAGAAGTATCTGCTACGCCGTTCCTACTGCCATAGGGGAATGTTTCATTCACAAGAGGTTATCTCCTATATTGAGGAAAAGCTTCTTGCTACATGGTCGCCAGAACAGATTGCCAGCACACCGGCTCCTGTACCTATGCCAAGTTGGCGCACAATTTACCGTTGGCTTTATGATAGATATTTACTTAACGGAAATACAAAAGTCTTGCGCCGTAAGGGAAAATCCCACGGTGTAAAGGAAACACGGGGTAAATTCAGCAAGGGAAAGTCTATTCGTAAGCGTGATAAGAGCGTATACCGTCGTGAAGAAGCTGGTCATTGGGAAGTAGATACTGTTGTTAGTGGACAAGGAAAAAGTAAGGCGTGTTTTGCAACCTTTGCAGAAAGAAAGACACGTTACTACATAGCAGTAAAGATGCCTGATCGGAAGGCTGCAACGATGGCAAAAACGATCATACAAACTCTATCAGAGTTCCCGTCGGAGCTGGTTAAAACCATAACCTGTGACAGAGGAACGGAGTTCGCCAACTGGGCAGAAATAGAACAGGCATTAAACTGCGACATATACTTTGCAGACCCATACTGTGCTTGGCAGAAAGGCAGTAATGAAAACAGCAACGGCCTGCTTAGAGAGTTCTATCCAAAGGGCAGAAATTTGTCCAGAGTTAGTCCGGCTACACTAAAACGAAACCTGGCGTTGATCAACGCCAGGCCTCGCAAGGTTCTTAAATTCGTTTCAGCTCAATATCTTTGGGATCTTGAACTTCAAAAAGTGTTGCACTTAGTTTGACAAATCACT
>JAZRLK010000080.1:0-46570 GCA_045646805.1 Faecousia sp. | reverse complement strand
CCTTTTCTTCTCAGTATACCACACTTGTCAACTATCCGTAAGATATGAGTAACATTGTCTTCTATAAAATAAGTCCATCTGCAATGGCAATGCCGATAACAGATGGACTTACTATGGCGGAGAGTTAGGGATTCGAACCCTAGGTTCCTTTCGGAATCACTAGTTTTCAAGACTAGCTCCTTAAACCGCTCGGACAACTCTCCATTCCACAAAACTATACCATTTAACCGGCTGGAAGTCAACCCTAAACTTTTATAACAACATGAAAAATCCATCTTGCAGAATTAAGTTAAATGATGTAAAATGTATAAAGATATATGAAAAATATATAAAGGAGAAGACAAAATGAAACGATTGATATCAATTTGCGTTTTATTACTGATGATTCTTAGTTTTGCAGGGTGCGGCCTGCTTCCTGTGCTGAAACCTGATTCCGGTACACCTACTCAGAATCCGGAAAATCTGAATCAGGGAATTGAGGAAACAGATCCGGTTGTTGAGCAAACGCAGGATATTGTTGAAGATCAGGTATTTGATGATGGAAGTATCCGGATCGATTCGCAAACCCAATATAAGCTGAATCTGTTTTTGAGCAATTTTGCAGAAGCGCAAATTAAGGAATATCCCTGCTGCGATTATCACAAGCTGAAGTTTGTGCAGGATCATTGTCAAATCAACGGCGTTGGTGATCTGGATTATGCGGATAATTATGTCCATTTCAGCAAGGCCACTGTAGATTCGATTTTGAATACATATACCGGTGTTGCAATCATGGAAAACAGCGAGCATAATGAGTATTCGGATTGCACAGGATCCGGAGCAGTTATCACCTTCAGCGAAAATTTATATTCCAGTGTATCCGATGGGGAAAAGACGGCTGTATATGTAGCGGTTGCGGAGCGTCTGTATCCTGAAGAGGACGGAACATACACAGTAAAATATCGTGTGTATGCGCTGGATCCGGATTTTACATCCTATGATTATTCTGCAATCTATGCATATACATTAGATGAAGCAATTTACGATTGGAATTTATCGGAGGTTTATAGAGCTGAAGCGGTTGTTCGGGATTATGTCAGATCCGGCGGACAGGAATCTTATCAGCTTATTTCATTGAAGGAAGCTTAAGAAAAAGTGACGCAGGTGCACAAAGGTGCACCTGCGTATTTTAATAATATAATAAATCAGAGTATGTGGGATATGGCCAGTAGGATTTATCTGTCAGGCTTTCCAAAAGATCTGCATCTGAACGGAGATCTTCCATAGCGCTTACGATGACCTTTTTGCAGTAACAAACACCCTGTTCCAGATTTTCCGGTATGTTTTCAAGATCATTTTGCAGTTTCAAACAGTTTTCATACAGCCTGTCAGTTGCAGCAGACAAAGTTGCAATCAGTCCCGATTCTGCTTTGTGGCCAGCGCCAAGAGCGACTTTGTTGTTGCAGCACCGGCACAGAGAATCGGTATATTGCAGCGCAGCAGGCAACACCTGTCTGAGAATCATATCCACCATAGTCCGGCCTTCGATTTTGACGATTTTTCGATAAGAATCCATATAGATCTCATATCGTGCCCGGAACTCTTCTTCGGTAAATATTTTATGTTTTTTTACCAGGGCGATATTTTTTTCGCTCAGATATACAGGAAGTGCATCTGCTGTGGAGGAAAGATTGCTTAACCCGCGGTCAGCTGCTTCGTTCTCCCATTGGCTGCTGTAACCGTTTCCGTTGAAAATAATACGGCGATGCTCTTTGAAGGTGCGGCTAACCAATTTCTGCAGGGTTGCTTCAAAGTCATCAGCATTTTCCAATTCGTCGGCAAATTTGCTTAATTCTTCCGCAATGATTGTATTGAGGGCAATGTTGGGTCCTGCAACAGACTGAGAAGAACCAACCATACGGAACTCAAATTTATTGCCGGTAAAAGCCAGGGGAGAGGTCCGGTTGCGGTCTGTAGTATCCTGAGGGATTGCCGGAAGAACATCCACGCCAATTCGCAGTACAGATTTTTGAGGCTCTGTGTAGTTGGTTCCATCGATAATGGATTCTACAATGGCGTTAAGCTCATCTCCAAGGTAAATTGAAATGATTGCCGGGGGTGCTTCGCAGGCGCCCAGGCGATGATCGTTTCCTGCACCCGCAACGGTTGCCCGGAGGAAATCCTGATATTCGTCAATGCCCTTGATAAATGCGGCGAGGAATATTAAAAACTGTGCGTTGTGGCTGGGGGTAGTGCCGGGACTGAAAAGGTTTCTTCCATCATCAGTTGCCAACGACCAGTTGTTGTGCTTACCTGAGCCGTTTACGCCTTTAAAAGGCTTTTCGTGAAGAAGGCAAACAAGATCGTGTTTTGCGGCAACCTTCTTCATAATTTGCATAACCAGCTGGTTTGCATCGCAGGCGCTGTTGGCATCGGTATAGATGGGTGCCAATTCGTGCTGGCAGGGAGCGGCCTCGTTATGTTTGGTTTTTGACAGGATGCCCAATCGCCACAATTGTTCATCCAGATCCTTCATAAACCGGGAGACCCGGTTTCGAATGGTTCCAAAATAATGATCATCCAGTTCCTGGCCTTTCGGGGGAGGAGCACCGAACAGCGTTCTTCCGGTTAGCCGCAGGTCTTCCCGCTGTGCATATAAATTTCTGGGAAGGAGAAAATACTCCTGTTCAGCACCAACACAGGGAATGACCCGCTTTGTTTTGTTATCACCGAACAGCCGCAGAATCCGCAATGCCTCTTTGGAAACTTCGTCAATGGAGCGAAGAAGAGGGGTTTTCTTGTCCAGTGCAGCACCGGTATATGAGAAAAAGCAGGTGGGAATATATAAACTGCCATCCCGAACAAATGCAAAGGCTGTAGGATCCCAAGCGGTGTAGCCTCTTGCCTCAAAGGTTGCTCGAAGTCCGCCGTTGGGAAAAGAAGATGCATCAGGTTCGCCGCACACCAGTGCTTTTCCGGAAAAGGCCATAATGACCTTGCCTTTTTCACCGGGTTCGATAAACGAATCGTGCTTTTCGGCGGTGATGCCGGTCATTGGCTGGAACCAGTGGGTATAATGGGTAGCACCCTTTTCTGTTGCCCAGTTTTTCATTGCTTCTGCGATTTCGTTGGCGACCGGCAGCTCCAGGGAGGTACCTGTTTCAATACAGTGTTTCCAGGCGTTATATGTATCCAGGGTCAGCCACTGTTGCATTGCGGCCTCATTAAATACATCAATTCCAAATATTTCGGGAATATTCACGAAGTTGCTCATAGTGACTGTTCCTTTCTGTAAAAATGTATTTGCATTATTTTAATCTATGCAGGCTCAGTTTTCAAGGTGTATATTTGTAATATTTTTGTTATTCTGTACAAAAATTCCTGTACAAGACTGACAAATAACAGGTAATTCGCAGAATGTTTGAAAAGTGGATTGCGTTTGTCGATGTAAATGGATATAATGTAGAAAATGCAATTAGGAAGGTGTAAAAATGCGTGCCTATTCCGAAATGAACCAAAATGAACTGGTTCGGGAGTATAATTTTGAAATTTCTCATTATGAAAATTGCAAATCGCAAAATCTTTCTCTGAATATGGCTCGGGGAAAACCCGCAGCGCAGCAGTTGGATATCGTCAGTGATATTCTCCAGGCGGTAACTAAGGCGGAGGATTGCTATGCTGATGGTGTTGATACACGCAATTATGGCGAGCTTGCCGGTATTCGGTGCGCCAGAGAATATTGGGCTGATGTTCTTGGCTGCAAGACTGAGCAGACCTTCGTTGGTAGTGTTTCCAGCCTGAACCTTATGTTTGATGTTATTTCCAGAGCCTACACGCATGGCCTGCTGCGTAGCCCCCGGCCTTGGTGTAAGGAAGAAAAAATCAAGTTTCTGTGCCCCAGTCCCGGCTATGACCGTCATTTCCGGGTGACAGAGTTTTTTGGTGCGGAATTGATTACCGTGGATATGACGTTTGACGGACCCAATATGGATCAGGTTGAGGAGCTTGTGAAAGACCCTCAGGTTAAAGGTATTTGGTGTGTTCCGAAATATTCCAACCCCGATGGTGTAATTTATTCCGAGGAGACCATTCAGCGCTTTGCAAACCTGAAGCCTGCGGCGCCGGATTTTGCTATTATGTGGGATAATGCCTATTGTGTTCACGAGTTCCGTGGCGAGTATGTATCTTTTCCGGATATTATTTCGATGTGTGAAGCGGCTGGAAATCCCGATATGGTGTATGAATTTGCCTCTACCTCAAAAATCACCTTTGCCGGCAGCGGCATCTCCGTAATGGCAGCTTCCGAGGCGAATATTCAACATTTTACCAAATTGTTTAGTGTTCAGATGATTTCCAATGATAAGATCAACCAACTGCGCCATGTCCGTTTCCTGAAGGATAAGGCCCATACACTTGAGATTATGCAGCAGCATTCCAAGATTATGGGACCGAAGTTCCGTGTTGTTTCTGAAGCACTGCACCGAATGATTTTGCCCCGTGGCTTTGGAAAATGGAATGAGCCCAAGGGCGGCTATTTTGTCAGCTTGTACACGATGCCCGGTACCGCCAAGCGTGCATTGCAGCTTTGTAAAGAGGCTGGCGTGGAGATGACACCTGCTGGCGCCACCTATCCTTACGGTATTGATCCGTATGACAGCAATATCCGCATCGCCCCCAGTTTGCCCCCTGTGGAAGAGCTGGAAAAGGCTATGGATGTATTCTGTACCTGCTTGAAGATTGCTGCGTTGGAAAAATTACTTGGTAAATAATTCGATTTCCGCTGGGTTATCCCGGCGGAAATTTTAGTTTTTTTCAGTAAATGCTTATATTGTTGCATATTTATTGAAAATGTGATATAGTAAACAGGTATTTCGGGGGTGAAGTGTTTGGGTAAATGGATTCGTTCGATTTTTGATAAGTACCGCCATATTTTTTCGTACTTGCTCTTTGGTGTATTAACTACTGCGGTGGATAGTGCAGTCTTTTATCCCCTTTACAACTTGGCTGATATGAATGTAACAGCGGCAAAAACAATTGCCTGGATTATGGCAGTGATTTTTGCGTACTTTACGAACAAGGCTTTTGTATACCATAGTCGTGACTGGTCATTCAAAGTTGCATTTCCGGAGTTCTTGAAGTTTATCGCAAGCCGCTTGGCGTCCTTTGTTTTGACAATTGTGCTTATTTTTGTGACAGTAGAGCTGTTGCATTGGAATGGAAATATTATGAATATTGTTGTGGCAGTGTTTGTTGTGATTATGAATTATATCACCGGTAAACTGCTGTTTCGTAATAAATAAAAGAGGATGATTTTATGTACTACCATTACATCATTATCGCCGTAATTGGTTATTTGCTCGGCTGCTCCAATCTTGCGTGGTTCATTGCAAAATTCAAGGGTATAGATCTATCCGCAAAGGGAAGCGGGAATCCCGGAACATCCAACGCTGTGATTCTTATGGGTTGGAAGACAGGAATCCTTGTTGGCGCTCACGATATCGGCAAAGCCATTTTGTCGGTACTTTTAGCGAGGCTCCTGTTTCCGGAAACACAGTTCGTTGACGAAGTTGCAGGTGTTGCTGCCGTACTGGGTCATATTTTCCCGTTCTATTTAAAATTCAAGGGCGGAAAGGGATTTGCGTCCTTTATTGGAATGACCATCGCACTAAATTGGCAGTTTGCTGTCGTTATCGTAGCGGTGATTGTTCTTGTGACCATCGTATTTGATTATTTGGTTGTTGGAACAACGGTGACCGTAATCAGTTTGCCTGTATATATGGCATTTACCAGCAGCTGGCTGGGGGCGCTGATTGTGTGTGTTGCGACTGCAGTTATTATCTATAAGCATAGAATGAATTATGTTCGCATCTGGAAGCGAACAGAGATCGGCTTGCGAAGTACAATCAAAGGCGAACATAGGGAGAAATAACAAAAGATCCTCCGTCGGGAGGATCTTTGCATTTATAGAAAAGTTTCTTTAATGAAATGGAAGATCAAAGGAAATACGGATATATTTCGGATATACCAAAATACCAGCAAGGAAATACAGAAAATAATTGTCCCCGGAACAGAGTAAATTACACTAAGAACCTTCTTTGCAAAGGGAAGCTTCCATATCCACCATAGATGCAGAAAGATGTAGGAAAAAAGTAAAATAACCGCATAAATAAACAGAAGTTCATTGTGGTGAAAGGCTTGTATAATTTGTCCGTTCAGCAAGGAATTGACAAAATGTGTTCCGCCGCAGGTGATGCATTGCCCACCAAATGTGGTCCAAACGCATTCTCCGGGCTGCGCAAGCATAAACCTGCTTAACCATTCCAAGAAAAATCCAACCGGAATCAGGGTAATGTCGGCAATAATCAAAAGTTTTTTCTTGTTTTTAAAAATATTTCTCATATATTTCGCAAAATACACTAAAAAGCCGCATAAAGCGGCTTTTTAGTTAGATTTTAATTAATAGCTGTTCATCATAGCGACGCCCAGAGCGCTGCCGATGATGTTGCACAGAATGGTGATTCCGATGGCCACGCCGCTCAGAATAACACCGATCATTGCAGCCTTGTTCTTCAGACCAACGGCCTTGGACTTGTTCATAGCAACGATGCCCAGAATCAGACCAATGATGCTCAAGGTCAAAGGAGCAATTGCACCCAGGCAGGCGAACAGGCAGGGGCAAATAATACCCAGAACGATACCTGCTATGCCGAGAATCAAAGAGATCGTGCCGAGGGTCTTGCCGGGATCAACAACGGGAGTGCCGTCGATGATGTTTTCGGTCTCGACAACATTTTGTGCGTCAACAACGATGGGCTCAGATGTGATTTCTGCGCCGCAGACGTCACAGAACTTGCCTTCTGCATTTGCGTTTCCGCAGTTTTTACAATACATTATACATATCCTCCTATGTAAAAAATATGAATAGAGTATAGCATATAAAAAAAGGTTTTTCAACAAAAAATTCATAATTTTTTAAAATTATATTTCATATATTTAGAATAGGAAAATCTTTTATAAAGTTATAAATAATATATTTGCAAAATTGAAGATTATTCTTGAATATTCATATATTCTGTGTTATTATTCATTTTGACGGTGCAGTATCCTAGTCAGAGCGACCGATTCCCAGGTAGGGCCTAAAAATCCTATGAAGGGCATATCGATGAAGTCCCTTGTGCCTGCTTTTTACGCCCAGTTTAGGGTGGGTGCTGGGGGTTAAGGATTCAGGGCGCACTCCAATGGCATGGAGTATACGACCCAGTTTCCGTGGAGACCTGGTGTTGTGCGACGGTGGTTTGCTCCCATATCGGGACCCACTCGCGTACGAGCCTGGTAAGAACCTGCAATGCGGTGCGCAGAATCACGTGCTGTGTGCAGTGTAGCCTGCCTTGAGTGATCATATGGGGAAAGGGGAACGTTCAGGAAACAGCAGTGTACAGGCTTTTTCTGTTATTGCTCCTGGAAACTATGCTTGCAAAAGAGGCTAAGAATCGGAACGCTTTGCGGTGGAAAACACCTAGGCTGTCGTAACTGGGCAGACAGGGGATTACAGTACGGACTAAGTGGCAAACGGCTATTGATTATTTTGGCAACACTTGAACGGACGGATCAAACGGAAACGGCCTGTGCGGCAACGGCAGGTTCTGTCTGGGGAAAACCAACCCGACCTAAGCCGTAAGATTTATCCTGTCTGCTACCGTTATAATATAAAAAAAGGAGATAGACATCGTGTCTAAGTCCGACCCATCTTCCATAAAAAAGGAACGCAATAAGACGATCCGCTGGGTCGTCACCATTTTTATGGTTACAATTGTTATTTCGGCGACGATTTCTTTTGCATCTACCAATCTTTTGGAAATCAGTCCCATTATATTGAAATTTATTATATTGCTGGCAATTGTTTTTGTTGGCATTATCTTTGATATTATTGGCGTTGCGGTGACATCGGCCGACGAAAAACCCTTTCATTCCATGGCCGCCAGAAAAGTTTCCGGTGCACAGGAGTGTATTATGCTCCTGCGTAACGCAGAGAGAGTCAGTTCTATCTGTAACGATGTGGTAGGAGATATTTGCGGCGTTATTTCCGGCTCGGCGTCTGCATCCATTGCAGCCCTGGTCATTAAAGATTTTTCCGGCAGTGTTCAGCAGATTATTATGCTGGCAATGTCCGCTTTGGTTGCCGGTCTTACTGTTGGCGGCAAGGCCATAGGCAAAACCTATGCCATTCATTCCTGTACAAGCATTGTAGCATCGGCCGGAAAACTGATTTGGTTTTTCCGCAGCCCGTCTAAGATCTTTTGTAAGAAGAAAAAAAACAAGTAAGGTTGTGTTTCTGTGGCTATATTAGAGAAAATCCACAGCCACCAGGATATGGTGCAACTGAATACGCAGCAGCGGGAACTACTTTGCCGGGAAATACGGGAATTTTTGGTGGATCGGGTGTCCCGTACAGGCGGTCATTTGGCATCCAATTTGGGCGTTGTTGAACTGACGGTTGCTATTGAAACTGTTTTTGATACGGCATTAGACCGATTGGTTTTTGATGTCGGACATCAGTCCTATGTTCATAAAATCTTGACAGACCGACAAAAAGAGTTTGAATGCCTTCGTCAATTTGGCGGAATTGCCGGCTTTCCAAAGCCCTCTGAGAGCTGCACGGATTCCTTCGTAGCAGGCCACGCATCCAGCTCTGTTTCCATAGCACTGGGAATGGCCCGTGCGAGAACGGCTTTAAAACAGGATTACCATGTTGTCGCGCTATTAGGCGACGGTGCCGCAACCGGCGGTATGGCCTATGAAGGCTTGAATGATGCATCGGTCAGTAATGAACCGATGATTGTGATTTTGAACGACAATGCAATGTCCATAGACCGCAATGTAGGCGGTATGGCATTTCATTTGCGCAATTTAAGAACAAAGCCCAGATATCTTGGAGCCAAAGCACGTTATAGGAGCTTTTTGGATCGGATTCCCGGCGGTGGATTTTTGTATAAAATTACCCGCAGCATCAAAAATCGAATCCGCCGAATGCTGATTCCGTCAACTATATTTGAAAGTATGGGCTTTACCTATTTGGGACCTGTAGATGGGCACGATACTGAGCTTTTGATTGAACTTTTGCAAAATGCCAAGGCTATGCAAGAGCCTGTTGTCTTGCATGTTTTGACCCATAAGGGACATGGCTATAAACCTGCTGAAAAAAATCCAAGAAAATTCCATGGTGTTGGAAAATTCGATCCTAAAACAGGTGAGACAGCCGCATCCAATGCAGTCACCTTTTCTGAGACCTTTGGCAAAACTATGATCAAGCTTGCCGAAAAAAATGAAAAGCTTTGTGCCATTACTGCGGCGATGCCCAGCGGTACGGGATTGCTGAATTTTATGGAACAATACCCTCAGCGGCTTTATGATGTAGGCATAGCTGAAGAGCATGCTGTATCTATGGCAGGAGGACTTGCAAAGCAGGGAATGGTTCCTGTTGTTGCGTTATATTCAACCTTTTTGCAGCGCAGCTATGATATGATTCTGCAGGATATTTGTATGCTCGGTCTGCATGTGGTTTTTGCCGTAGACAGAGCAGGACTTGTGGGCGAGGATGGTGAGACTCACCATGGCTTGTTTGATGTGGGTTTTCTGCGACAGGCACCGGGCTTGAAAGTTTTGTGCCCTGCAAGCTGTGAAGAACTTTCCGAGATGCTTATATGGGCAGTGGAAGAATATGAAGGCCCTGTGGCAATCCGTTATCCCCGAGGCGGCAACGGTGTGTATACCGAATCTGCTTGGCAAAATGATTATGCAAATTCTGGAGGTTTGTGCTGCCACCGTACCGGTAAGGATGTAACAATTATTACCTACGGTACATTGCTGCAAAATGCCATGGATGCAGCAGAGCGCCTGCATCAAAATAATATCGAAGCTACAGTGCTCCGGTTAATGACGGTATCTCCTATTGCTGTAGATGAAATTGTGGGCAGTATTTCGGAAAACCGTCATATTGTGATTATGGAAGAATCCTGTTCAGGCGGCATCAGTGACGTTGTTTCCTGTCAGCTTTATAAGCGGATACCCGGCTGTCGTGTGGATGCATTTCATTTCGAAAATCAATTCGTTACCCATGGAAATGTGGGCCAATTGTATAAACAGTATCATTTAGATGCAGATTCTATAGCAGATTTTATTATGGGGGTTCGAGCCGGTGAAGGTTAAAAAAAGACTGGATGTGCTTCTTGTAGAGCAAGGGTACGCAGACTCCAGAACCAAAGCGCAAGCGATTATTATGACCGGCACGGTTTATGTTGACGGCCAGAAGGCGGATAAGCCCGGGGTGTCCTACGAGGAGAATGTTTCTATCGAAGTTCGTGGAGCTGTGTGTCCTTATGTCAGCCGCGGAGGTTTAAAGCTGGAAAAAGCGCTGCGTGATTTTGGTGTAGATCCATCGGGCTTTGTGTGCAGCGATTCAGGAGCATCTACCGGTGGGTTTACGGATTGTCTTCTGCAGCAAGGTGCGAAAAAAGTTTTTGCCATCGATGTAGGATATGGTCAACTGGATTGGAAAATTCGTTCAGATCCCCGTGTTGTTGTGATGGAGCGTACCAATGTTCGCTATGTTACGCCGGAACAATTGGGAGAACCGCTGGATCTTTCTGTTATTGATGTGAGCTTTATTTCACTGCACATCGTTCTTCCGGTGGTGAAAACCTTTTTGAAACCGGAGTCCGGTCAGGTGCTTTGCTTAATCAAGCCGCAGTTTGAAGCCGGTAAGGAAAAGGTCGGAAAAAAGGGTGTTGTCCGGGAGCCGTCTGTTCATCAGGAGGTTCTGGATGATTTTGTTGCTCTGACGCAGGAAGTTGGATTTCGTATTTTAGGATTGACTTTCTCTCCGGTGAAAGGTCCGGAAGGAAATATTGAATTTTTGGCGCATTTGACCTTGGCTGATAAGCCCGGTATTCAGCCGGATACTGCCCAGGTTGTAGCTCAGGCACACGCAGCACTAAAGGGGTGAATCTATGCAAAAGGTTATTTTAACACCGAATCCCTATCGGGATAAGAATTTTCAAACCGTTCGGGAAGCTATGCGTATTTTAACCCAGGCCGGTATCGATGTGAAAATTTGCCTGCCTTTTGAGGTGGATAGATCCTATGACCTTCCCCATGATCTGCGTTTTTCACGGCTGGATCGTGAATTGCCAACAGCGTCATTGGTTATCTGTTTCGGCGGTGACGGCACAATCCTGCATATGGCAAAAGCTGCAACCCGTTCCGGTGTTCCCATTTTGGGCGTCAATATCGGAACTATGGGTTTTATGGCAGAACTTGAGAGCACAGAATTGCAGGAATTGCGCCGTATTGCATCGGGCGATTATACTGTGGACGAGCGGATGATGCTGGATGTCACAGTTCTTCGTGACAGAGATATTATATTCCACGATATATGTTTAAACGATGCAGCGATTACCAAAGGTGCAGTTGCAAGAATTGTTCACTTAAAAGTAGAATGCGACGGTATTCAGGTTTTGGAATGCGGAGGAGATGGCGTGATTATTGCCACACCCACAGGTTCAACTGCCTATAGTCTTTCTGCAGGTGGACCAATCGTGGAGCCTGAGGCCAACAGTATATTGATTACGCCGGTTTGCGCCCATGATGTTGCCAGCAGATCCATTGTTGTCTCGCAAAACCGACATGTCACAGTTGGCTTGACACACAATGCCAGACGTAATGCCTTTTTGTCTGTTGACGGCGGAAAGGCAACTAAGATCAATATGGGTGATGTGATCAAGGTTCGTAAATCTAATTTGACCACAAAGCTGATTCGTTTAAAGACAAGAAGCTTCTTTGATGTGGTCAATATGAAGTTCAAGAATAATTGAGGTGTTTGTTTTGAAAAGCCAAAGACAAGCAAAAATATTGGAGATCATCTCCACAAGAAATGTGGAAACGCAGGAGCAGCTCATCGAAGAATTGACAAAAGAGGGCTTCCGGGGTACACAGGCTACCATTTCCCGGGATATCAAAGAACTTCGCATCGTTAAAGAGCTGACTAATTTAGGAACATATCGTTATACTGCCGCAGCCAATGATATCGACAGCAGCTTTTCGGCAAGGATGAACACGATTTTTCGGGAATGTGTTGTTAATATAGATTATGCGCAGAACATCATCGTTCTTCGTACATTGCCCGGCCTTGCATCTGCTGCCGGTTCTGCCATTGATGCTATGAATACCAGTTCTATTTTGGGTTCTCTGGCAGGTGATGATACGGTTATGGTTGTGATGCGGGATAATCACGCTGCTGCACTCTTTTGCGGCGAAATTAAAGCTTTGATTAGCTGATAGGACAGGAGGGATTGACCGTGCTCAGTCTTCTGCATATTGAGAATATTGCGGTCATCGAATGTGCCGATATATCCTTCCATAAGGGATTCAATATCCTCACCGGTGAAACAGGTGCAGGTAAATCTATTGTGATCGACGGAATCAGCGCCATTTTGGGCGAACGTGCCTATCGGGATATGATTCGCACGGGCGCAGAGAAGGCCTCTGTTCGGGCTGTTTTTACCGATGTTCCGGAATTTTCCTGGTTTGAAGAAAACGGGGTGGAATACGACCCCGAAAGTGTAATTCTCAGAGAAATTTATCTCGATGGCAGAAATGTATGCCGTGTCAATGGTACGCTGGTAAATGTAACAGCGCTGCGAAAATTGGGTTTACAGCTGATCAATATTCACGGTCAGCACGATTCTGCTTCACTTTTTGATGAAACCAATCATCTTCTGTTTTTGGATGACTTTGCATCGAATCAATCACTTAGAGATTGTTACAGTCAAAAATATGCTGTGGTTACAGAATTGGCAGACCAAATTGATCGGATGACTATGGATGAAGGTGAAAAACTTCGCCGAATGGAAACACTGCGGTATCAGATCGAAGAAATTTCTAAGGCGAATTTGCAGCCCGGTGAGGATGAGCAACTGGAAGAGCGCAGAAAGATCCTGCAAAACAGTGAAAAGATCAGCGATGGTATTCATATTGCGGCAGAATGCTTGTATGGAGGAGAAGATTCCGACGGTGCAGCATCCTTGCTTCAGCAGGCGCAACGGGAACTTGCCCGCCTGTCCCGTTATACAGACGGGTTTTCCGGAATTTGCGATAAAGTGACGGATCTGATGTATCAGGTTCAAGATGTTGCAGAGGAAGTTCTGGATGCGCAAAACAGCTTGGCATATTCTGCCGACGAACTGGAAAAGATTGAATCCCGGCTGGATGTGATCCATCGATTGCGCCGTAAATATGGCGTTACCTGTTCTGATATTTTAGAATATATGGAAAAGGCAAAAGCTGAACTTGATGAGATAGAATTTGCCGATGATCACATAGAACGATTAAAAGTAAAGCACGAAAAAGCAAAAAAAGAAGCAGAACTTGCGGCAGAGGAATTGCGAAAAAACAGAAAAGAAGCCGCAGCGGTCCTGTCTGAGAAGATTCTTTCGGAATTGTCACAATTGGATATGCCCCGAGTTCAGTTTTCCTGTGTTTTTACGCAGATCCCCTTATCTGCGAGCGGAGCCGACCAGGTGGCATTTTATATGTCTGCAAACGCAGGCGAAGCCCTTAAGTCTATGAGTAAAGTTGCATCCGGCGGTGAGCTTGCCCGTATTATGCTGGCAATGAAAAATGTACTTGCGGAACAGGACCGGGTGCAAACGCTTATATTTGACGAGGTAGATACCGGCGTATCCGGAAGAGCAGCACAAAAAGTTGCGGAGAAACTTCGCAATGTGGCAAAGACAAAACAGGTGCTCTGCGTAACGCACTTGCCCCAGCTTGCAGCTTTGGGAGATACCCATTTGCTGATTGCAAAGGAGGAACACTCCGGGCGCACCTATACCACCGTGACACCGCTGGACTTTGAAGGTCGCAAAAAAGAACTGGCCCGCATCATCGGCGGTGCGAATATCACTGAGATTACACTGAAAAGTGCGGAAGAAATGCTAAGGTTATAAGAAAGGAAATATGCAAAATGAAACTTTATGATGAACTGGTAGCCCGTGGCTTGATTGCCCAGGTTACCAACGAGGACGAGATCCGCAATATGATCGATAACGGTAAAGCCACCTTCTATATTGGCTTTGACCCGACTGCTGATTCTCTGCATGTTGGTCATTTTATGGCTCTGTGCCTGATGAAGCGTCTTCAAATGGCGGGCAATAAGCCCATAGCTTTGATCGGCGGCGGTACAGCTATGATCGGCGACCCCTCCGGCCGTACCGATATGCGTTCTATGATGACCAAAGAAACCATTGAACATAATTGTGCCTGCTTTAAAAAGCAGATGGAGCGGTTCATTGAGTTTGGCGAAGATAAGGCGCAGATGGTGAATAATGCCGATTGGCTGCTGGATCTGAACTATGTGGAACTGCTGCGTGAGGTTGGCGCTTGCTTCTCTGTGAATAATATGCTCCGTGCCGAGTGTTATAAGCAGAGAATGGAAAAGGGTCTGTCCTTCCTGGAGTTTAACTATATGATTATGCAGTCTTACGACTTCTACTATCTGTTCCAGAAGTATGGCTGTAATATGCAGTTTGGCGGCAATGACCAGTGGAGCAATATGCTTGGCGGCACAGAGCTGATCCGCAGAAAGCTTGCTAAGGATGCCCACGCTATGACGATCACCCTGCTGCTCAATTCTGAGGGCAAGAAAATGGGTAAGACTGCCAAGGGTGCTGTTTGGCTGGATCCCAATAAGACAACTCCCTTTGAGTTCTATCAGTACTGGCGTAATGTGGAAGACTCCGATGTTCTCAAGTGCATTCGTATGCTGACCTTCCTGCCCTTGGAGCAGATCAATGCTATGGACTCCTGGGAAGGTTCTCAGCTCAATACTGCCAAGGAAATTCTGGCCTTCGAGCTGACAAAACTGGTTCACGGTGAGGAAGAGGCAGAAAAAGCACAGGCATCTGCCAAGGCTTTGTTTGTAGGCGGTGGTGACGATGCCAATATGCCCACTACTGAGCTGACAGCGGATCAGCTGGTTGACGGAAAGATCGGCATTTTGAACCTAATGGTTGCCTGCGGCCTGGCAGCTTCCAACGGCGAAGCAAGACGCCTTGTCCAGCAGGGCGGCGTATTCGTCAACGATGAAAAAGTACCTGACCATACCTTCTCTGTAACAGCAGAAATGCTCAAAGACGGCGTTAAGATCCGTAAGGGCAAGAAGATCTTCCATAAGGCTGTTCTGGCCTAAAAATTTCTCCGGCAGGAATGTCCTGCCGGAGAAATTTTATGAGATCAAAAATTAAGACCTATCTGTTTTAATGTGAGCTGTGTTTTTTGGATCTGTGCATCGGAATTGGAGTGGCTGGTTTTCATTTCATTCAGCACTGTGCTGCGATTCCTGGTTAAGATTCGCACCCAACGCAAAATCTGAAAGCAAGGTAATAGAATGGGATACTGCGCTAAGAGGGGATATTGTCTTTGTAACAACGAACGTGACATAAATATCCGCCCTAAAATATAGTTGCTACGGCTGCCCGCTTGAGCCTGTTCCATTAAAATTTCCCGTTTTCTCGAGCCGAATGTTCCGCCGTCTATAATAAGTTCCTGCATCGATAGAGTCAATTCATTATGGGGGACACCGTCAAACCAAACGCCCAAGAGGGCTACAACACTGGAGTAAAAATCCGTAAGATGTGCTTTTTGCAGAAGTTCCTGAAGAATATCTGAGTCCCATATTTGTTTTTGCTGCAGCATCCATATATCCAAAAAGCTTCGGATGCCGCAGCCTCCGTGGATTAAATGGTAGGACATATGAGCCAGTAGGTGAAATAAAAGAAATTCCGTGCTTTGTTGGTATTGGTATCTCTTGTCCGGGACAATATTGCTATATTTCCATACACTGTCCAAAACCGAATCTAAAACGGGGATATCTTCCCGAATATGAAAATGCAGTTCTAAAAGATTATTCCCTGGCGTTCTCAAAGGAACATCGTGATATCGACGGGGGGAATCTAAAGTACATCCTTTCTCCAATAGCAACGAAATAGCTGTTTGCACCATTTCTTCCGGCACAAGAATATCAATATCGCCGCTGGTTCGCAGCCAGGGTTCCGGATAGTATCCTCGAATTGCGCCGCCCTTTAATACAATGTGGGGGACTTTGCCGTCTTCCAATATGCTGCATAGCCATTGGATTTCATGATTCATAATTTCATAAAAGCAGGCAGCCTGACAAACCATTTCCTCAATGTTAATTTTTTGAAGATCGGATGCCGTTAGATTCTCTTCAAGAAGCTCTGAACCAATGATTGCGATTAGATCATGCTTCTGTGCTAGGCTCATCAACTCCTGAACCGTATCGGAAGAAAGCGCAGATGAGTTGAGTGCTTCGGTTTGGACTGGGCAAAGGCGATGCTTTATTAAATTCATAAATAATTCCGTCTTTGCCATATTACCTATCCTGTCCTGTGTTGTTTGATTTAGTTTAACATCAGGTTCGCATAAAATCAAGATTTTCCATATTTTGCTTAAGAGAAATATGCTTGAATCTTTTTGTGATTTTCTGCGCTCAGATCGGTCAGCGGCAAGCGGCAGCCACCGCAGTCATAACCCAAACAGGACATAGCTGCTTTTACCGGAATTGGATTCACCTCACAAAAGAGCAAATCAATTAAGGGCTGTAAGGCACACTGAATTTCTCCTGCTGATTCAAAATCTTCGTTGATGGCTGCTGTGGTCATGGCAACCATTTGTTCCGGACAAACATTGGCTGCCACGGAGATTACACCTTGCCCTCCTAAAGACATAACGGGAATTGTCAGATCATCATTTCCGGACCAGACGCAAAAATCTTGTGTACAGGCATTTTTGATTCGACATATTTTCGCAATATCGGGATTTGCCTCTTTTACGCCGACAATATTGGGAACCTTGCTTAATCTTTTGTATACAGATACAGGTATATCAACGCCTGTTCGTGACGGTACATTGTATAGGATAATGGGAATGGATACACTGTGGGCAACAGATAAGTAGTGAGCAAAAAGACCGTCCGGTGTAGCTTTGTTATAGTAAGGAGATACAACGAGCAGCCCATCTGCACCTGATTCTTCAGCGCATTGACTTAGCTCTACAGCGTGGGCAGTGGAGTTCGATCCTGTTCCTGCGATAATCATACATTCATCGCCTGCAAATTCTTTACATTGTCGAAACAGCTCTGTTTTTTCCTGATCGGATAATGTGGAAGACTCGCCGGTTGTTCCGGAAATTACAACTGCTTTCACACCGGCGTTCATTTGCCGCTGCAGCAATAGCTTCATCAGAGGATAATTGACTTTACCATTGAGAAACGGTGTGACCATAGCGGTGCATACGCCGGTAAATAAGGGTTTATTCATAAATGATACCTCCATGCCATTGTATGTTGCTGATGTGATTTTTGCGTGTTGCAAAAATGGCAAATATGGTCTATACTATACGAAGCAACGAGATAGATACGGAGGCATATTGTGAAGACACGAGATTTTTTTTATGATCTTCCCGAAGAACTGATTGCCCAAACACCGCTGGAAAAACGGGATACCTCCCGTTTGATGGTGCTCGACAGAGTCAGTGGGGAAGTGGAACATAAACATTTTTTTGATATGATACATTCTGTGAATCCCGGTGATTGCCTTGTGCTCAACGATTCCCGGGTTCTTCCTGCCAGATTGCTGGGGCATCGCCCCACCGGCGGTGCGGTGGAGCTGCTGTTGCTTCGTGATTTGGGTGAGGGCAGATGGGAGTGTTTGGCAAAACCCGGAAAGAAATGCATCCAAGGTCAAGAGGTCATCTTCGGAAACGGTGATTTAAAGGCGACTGTTGAATCGGTGCAGGAAGATGGAAACCGCATTGTGAAATTCCATTATGAGGGGATTTTTCTGGAAGTTTTGGAGCGCTTGGGAAAAATGCCTCTTCCGCCCTATATTAAAGCGGAGCTGCAGGATCAGGAGCGGTATCAAACCGTTTATTCCAAGGAAGTCGGCTCTGCTGCCGCACCCACAGCCGGCTTGCACTTTACCAATGAGCTTTTGGATGAACTGAAAAATAAAGGTGTTAATATTGCATTCGTAACATTGCATGTTGGCTTGGGTACATTCCGCCCTGTAAAGGCAGAAAATATCCTGGAGCATCATATGCACGCAGAGCTTTGTATGATCAGCCCGGAAACCGCAGATTTATTGAATCAGACTAAGAAGCAAGGCGGTCGGGTTATTTGCGTAGGAACCACCTCCTGCCGCACATTGGAATCCCTTGTGAATGATGACGGCACCTTTGAAGCCAAAAGCAAATGGACGGAAATATTTATTTATCCCGGCTATCAGTTTAAGGCAATGGACGGTTTGATTACCAATTTCCATTTACCCGAGAGCACGTTGGTTATGCTGGTTTCTGCCTTCGCTGGCAGAGGAAATGTCTTGTCGGCCTATGAACAGGCTGTGAAGGAGCGTTACCGCTTTTTCTCCTTTGGTGACGCAATGATGATTTTGTGAGGTTTTATATGTTTGAACTATTAAAAACAGAAGGTGCTGCCCGTCGTGGCGTATTTACCTGCGCTCATGGCACGGTGCAAACGCCTGTGTTTATGAATGTGGGAACTCAGGGCGCTATCAAGGGTGCTTTGAGCGCCAAGGATTTGAAAGACATTGGATGTCAGGTGGAGCTTTCCAATACCTACCATCTTCACCTCAGACCCGGTGACCAATTGGTAAAAGAATGCGGCGGTCTGCATAAGTTTATGACCTGGGATGGCCCTATCCTCACCGATTCCGGTGGATTCCAGGTTTTTTCCCTGGCATCGCTGCGGAAGATTAAAGAAGAAGGCGTGACATTTGCATCCCATATCGATGGCCATAAAATTTTTATGGGCCCTGAGGAGAGTATGCAGATTCAATCCAATCTGGGTTCAGATATTTGTATGGCTTTCGATGAATGCATTGAAAATCCTGCGCCCAGAGAATATGTGAAGGCAAGTGTTGATCGAACATACCGTTGGCTTGTTCGGTGTAAGGAAGAAAACGCAAGATTAAATGCATTGCCGGATACAGTCAATCCCCAGCAAATGCTTTGGGGTATCAATCAAGGCGGAACATATGCAGATATCCGTGTTGATCATATGAAACGAATTGCAGACCTGGATCTGCCAGGATACGCCATTGGCGGCCTCGCGGTGGGAGAAACCGCAGAGGAAATGTATGATATCATTGAAGCGGTCGAACCCCATATGCCCAAGGAGAAAACCCGCTACTTGATGGGCGTAGGCACGCCGTCGAATATCATCGAGGCAGTTGCTCGCGGCGTAGATTTCTTTGATTGCGTTATGCCTGCCCGGAATGCCCGTCACGCCCGCTTGTTCACCTGGGAAGGTGCGATCAATCTGAAAAACGCCAAATATGCCAAAGATCTGCAGCCCATTGATCCGCAATGTGACTGCCCGGTTTGCAGAAGATATTCCAGAGCATATATTCGCCATTTGTTTGTGGCAGAGGAAATGCTGGCTATGCGCCTGTGCGTAATGCACAACTTGTATTTCTATAATAAGCTGATGGAAAAAATTCGCAATGCTCTGGATGAAGGCAGCTTTGCATCCTTCCGTAATGAGTTCTCCGAAAAATTGGGACGCAGAATTTAAATTATTCTTGCTTTTTCATTTTTCAATGATATAATATACAGGAAATTTATATAAAAGGAGTTTTTATCAATGTTTTTAACGGCAGAGAATCCTGCAGGCGGTCTTATGCAGCCTTCTTTCATCCTTATGATGCTTGTTATGGTTGCTGTGTTCTATTTCTTTATGATCCGCCCCGAAAACAAAAAGAAAAAGGAAGCAGAAGAGCTTCGTAACAGTATTTCTACCGGTGACAAAATCACCACGATTGGCGGCATCGTTGGAACGGTTGTCAATGTCAAGGAAGACAAGATTGTAATCGAGACTAGTGCCGATCAGGTTCGTATGGAACTGTGCAAGTGGGCTGTTTCCACCAATGATACTGCAAACGAGCGTATCAAGGCTGAGCAAGCTAAGAAAAACGAAGAAAAAGCAAAAGCTAAGGCAGCTAAGAAAGCCGGAAAAGAGAAGAAATAAAACCATCTTTGATACTTTAAACCCGGGTGTGCAGTTTGCACACCCGGGTTTTGTAACAGCTATACAAAACATCATCCCCCTAAAGCACTGCTTTAGGGGGATGGTTTGTCATAGTCTATAGATCAGATGAAGTTGCCTCAGACTCTGATGCAATGGGCTCTGTGATTTGCGGATCGGTTTCGTCGGGAACAGTTTCTTCCGGAACCGATGGTTCTGTTTCATCCGGTTGTGTATCCTCGGGCTCAGTTTCCTCCGGGGTTGTTTCCTCCGGTTCGGTTACGATGGGATCACCCGCTACCGTAATGGCAATTGTGTATGTTGCTTCTTTTACATATCCGAGAGCAGGGGAGGTAACTGTGATCGTGGCTTCGCCGGGACCTACAATTGTCACATTTCCGTGCTTATCAACTGTGACAACCTGTTCGTCGCTGGATTGATAAGTGAACACAGGCTCTGTAAACGTAGCTCTGATGTTCAGGTTAAAGGATTTGGATTCGGTGGTCAGATCGTAGGAAGATTTACCGTAGAGTGTTTGATCCATAGGATCCATAGATCTTGCACCGCCGTAAACAATAACCTTTGTGCCGACAGAAATATTTTCGAAAATGATTTTTGCTTGTTCGTAGGGAAGGTTTACGCAGCCGTGAGATCCGTCACGCAGATATGTGCTGCCGCCAAATTCTGTGCGCCAGGTAGCATCGTGCAGACCGTAAGGACCGTAGAAAGGCATCCAGTAGGTGACATAGCTTGCCCATGTCGGACCGGTCAGAGTTACACAGGTAGATTTTTTCTGAATGGAATATACACCGGTAGGCGTATAGTAGCCATACAGAACACAGCCGGAGGTCAGTACTGTTGAGGTAATCAGCATGCCATCTTTGTACAGCCAGAGGCATTGATTGTTCAAGTCGATTTCAATGTAGCTGCCGCCAAACGCCATATTGGTTTCTTCGGCATCGAGAAATTCTACAGTACCTTCGTGGGGAGAGATCTTGTTTTCCAGGCAGTTCATCAAATCGTTGTACATTGCTTCCTGGTCAATCATATTGTCATAGTATTCCACATCCAGCTTGATTACAGTGCCGTGGCTGGTTGTAAAACCACGGGTTGCTCCGCCGCTAAGTTCTTCACCCTTGGAAGTAACAAAACGAAGTACAGCCGTGCTGTCCAAAACCACAGAAAGATCTTTGCCGATGTAGATGAAGCTTGCTAATGTTTCCCGGGAAATGGATTCGCTGTAGGAAGGGATATTTTTCGGATTGTATGTATAGGTGATATCCAAATCCAAATATTCGTGTGCTTTCTCAATTGCCTCGTTCAGTCGGGGATCATCTTCTTTGATTTCGGCTTCCACAGGTTCAGTGGAGATGGTGACGGAATGATAAGGTGAGAGAGTGCTGATTGCATCGACCAATGCTTTTTTCGCAGGGGTAATATCCGCCTCAATGCCATTTTCATGGGGTTTGATGGAATAAACGAATGTCTCTTTGTCGTAGGCAATGGTGGCATTTTTAGGTTTCTTGGCAACGAAATTATAAACAGCGGAAAGAGCATCGGTAATATCGTAGTCAATCAAACCGATGGTTTTCGGGTTGTTTCCGGCAAGGGCATCCTCAAACCACTGGTTGAATGTTTCTTCGGATAAAGTCATGCCCAGCTTTTCACCGGTAAAAGTGATGTACTGTCCATTGATCTTAAGGTTTAATTTGTATGCGGCGATACCTTCTGTGATTGCGGTCTTAGCTTGCTCGGCGGTCATACCGGTTACATCAATTCCGTATAATTTGGTGGTATCCAGAACCGGATCGGGCTCTGTTGGTTCGGTAACAACAGGATCAGTTTGTTCCGGGATCGGATCGGTGGGGGCTGCAACAGAGGGCTCTGTTACAGTAGCCGGATTCTTTTCGCAACCAAACAAACACAGCATGGATGCGGCAATCAAGACTAATGCAAGAAATCTACGCATAATTATTTCACTCCATATAATGACATATACAATAAAGTAACATATTAGACGTAAATTTGCAAGATTATAATCCTGTGAATATAGAGAAAATTTACAGAATATACTTGTAAATTCCGATGAATTGCAGAAGGCTGCCGATAAGAACGAAAATATGGAAGATACAGTGGAAATATCTGCGCTTAATTCCGATGAGAAAGGTTACGGCGCCTGCAGTATAGCTGATGCCGCCTATCAGCAGATACCATAAAGCCAACGGGTGCATGATTTTTAATGCAAGAGGAGCAATGACTACGATTGCCCAACCTAAAATTAAATAAGCGGCATAGGAAAAATAACGGTAGCGGTGTAAATCGATGGCGTTCAGGGTGATAGCAACAGCGGAAACGACCCACTGCATAGTCAGCAACCCCCAACCGACCAAGGGACTGCCGGGAATAATTTCTGCAAGCAGGATGGGGGTGTACGTGCCTGCGATGAGAATATAAATGGTGCAGTGATCCAAAATCTGAAATACCTTTTTTGCGGTGCTGAGGGGAAAACTGTGATATAATGTTGAAAAGGCGTAAAGAACGATCATACTGACGCCGTAGATCATAGATCCTGTAAAGGATAAAGTTTGTCCGGTGGTTTTGATGCAGCAAAGAAGACAAACCAATATTCCTAATATGATGCCTGCGCCATGAGAGATGGAATTGAAAATTTCCTCGCCGGATGTATAATCGGGAAGAACCCTGTCCTGTAGCTTGATTCGTTTCATAGTAAACTCCCTTCAAGTGATGACTTCATTGTAGATCTTTATGGCCGTAGAATCACCCTACAGATTCAAAAACCGGGGAACTATAAAGAGATATTGTATTCTACTGTGGGGAGAGTTGTATAAAGTGCACAAGAAACGGGGGCGAACTTTGGCGTATGAATCGCTAAATTTACAAAAACTTTCTATACTTTTCTGCTTTAAATATGCTATAATGATAATGACCCAAGAAAAGGTCAATATCATCCGCATAAGGAGCGATTATGAATAACATACTCTTTTTTCTCACTCCGAAGGCAATGTGCGCCTTCGTTTATGATGATTATACAGTCCGCCAGGCATTGGAAAAGATGGAAAGTGCGGGTTATGCGGCTCTTCCGATTTTGAATCGGCGGGGAGAATACCGTGGTACATTAACGGAAGGTGACCTTTTGTGGGCATTAAAAAACATTTGCTATATGGATATGCGGCAAGCTGAAGCCCGACGTATCATGGAGATCACACGCCGCAGAGATAATATTCCCGTTCGTGTAACTACCAGTATGTACGATCTTGTCCAGCGTGCCAGCTCCCAGAACTTTGTTCCGGTAGTAGATGATTACGATACGTTTATCGGCATCGTCCGTCGTGGTGCGATTATTAAGTACTGCAGTGAAAATCTTTTTCCCCAGGAATAAAATATAGCTGTAAAAATTTACCGGGTGTTCACATCACCCGGTAAATTTTTGGCTATAATCTAAGATGAAATTAATCTGAGCAGTTGAAATCGGATGGAATTTCTGTTAAAATATGCAAAAATGTATGGAGGCGGAAAATGAACGACGAGAAACTGAAAAATCAACTCGGCTCCAATATTGCCACTTTTCGCAAGCGCAGCGGTATGACCCAGGCTGCACTGGCGGAGAAAATCAATTTCTCTGATAAGGCTGTGTCCAAGTGGGAACGGGGCGAATCGATTCCCGATATCCTCACAGTTATGGAATTGGCGCAGCTTTTTGATATTACGGTTGATGATTTGCTAAAGGATCACAATGCCCTTCCGGAGAATGTCGGCAAGGTTGAGCAGGTGATGGGAAGGGCTGTAGAAAAAACGCTTAAGAGAAAAGCAGATAAGAGGATCATAGCGCAGTTATCCTCAATTCTTGTTTGGTTTGTTGCATTGTTGACATTTGTGGTGTGTTCTTCCATTGGTGTGGAGAGGAGCTGGATCGCATTTGTTTTTGCCATTCCTGTAAATTGTATTGTGCTTTTGAGCTTGCGCTCTGCTTGGCATGATTTTCGCAGTAATCAGTGGCTTATCACAGGTATTATGTGGGGCTGCCTTTTGAGCGCTTATGTATGCTTGCTCTTGTTTGGCGGCTGGAATGTATGGCGTTTGTTCTTGCTTGGGATTCCCGGGCAGGCAGCAATTATCCTTTCGTTCCGCATATTCCGTAAAGGCGCAGCAAAAACGGAGGAGAGCCATGGATAAACAGGAGCTTCGCAAAATGATCCGTCAGCAGAAAAAGGCAATGACGGAAGAGATGATCCTTGCAGCCAGCGAGGATCTGGCTCGTCAGTTTTACAACACTGAGGCCTATAAAAACGCAAAGACGGTCTATGGTTATCTGTCCTATAACCAAGAGGTACGTACAGTGCCGATTTTGCAGAAAGCCCTTCTTGATGGTAAGCAAGTAGCGGTTCCGAAGGTTTATGGGGATACTATGCGGTTTATCTATCTGACGGACCTTTCTCAAGTTGCCCCTGGCTGTATGGGAATTCCGGAGCCTGTTGACGACGGCCCTGTTGCAGAGGATAAAACGGCGTTGGTGTTGATGCCTGGTGTTGCGTTTGATGCCAAGGGTAACCGTATGGGGTACGGCGGTGGATTCTATGATAAGTTTTTGGCGCAGGAGCCAGAGCATCCTACGGTTGCATTGTGCTATAGCTTTCAGATGATAGATGCGATCCCAACAGAGGAGTATGACATCCCTGTAGATTTGGTGTTGTACGCATAAAGGAGAAAGAAATGAAGGAGTACATTGCTTTAGCAATCGTTGCCGGCGCAGTGATAGGCGTTTGTGTATTGGTCGATTGGCTGTTTAAAAAGATTTTCCGATCCCAAAGTCAGCATCAGTCCGGAACAGCGGTGCGGCTGAATAAGCGTTATGGCACAGCGGGGCTGATCCTGCTTGTGTTTGGCGTTTCTGTTTTGTTTGTTGGCATTCCGGATAATTGGCTGTTTATTGTTGCATCCGTTTTGTTTATGATTGTGGGTGCCGGCTTGGTAGTTTATTACCTATCCTACGGTGTGTTTTACGATGAAGACAGCTTCGTGCTGACCACATTTGGCAAGAAAAGCAAAACATATGATTATAAAAACATTCAAGGCCAGCAGCTGTATGTGACAACCGGAGGCGGTGTTGTAGTTGAGGTTTATATGGATGATGGGCGAACCTTCCAAATTCAATCAGCAATGACCGGAGGGTTTGAGTTTCTGGATAAAGCCTTTTCTGCGTGGCTTCGCCAAACCGGCAGAAAACAGGAAGACTGCGATTTTTATGATCCCGACAATTCCTGCTGGTTTCCCAAAGTGGGGGTGTAATATATGCATATTCCTGAAGGGACAACGGTGGAAATTGAGCTTGTGAGTTTTGACGAAGCACTCCGGGCTGCCAATACACCGAATCCGGAATATAACATCGAAAAATGGCTATATGCGCCTAATTTTTATTCGGAGTACCGGTACATATTGGGTACAAGAGGGAAGAATCCTCTGATTTGTATTGGCATCAACCCTTCAACGGCAAAGCCGGATGATTTGGATAATACCCTCAAATCTGTTGAACGGATTGCTCTTGGTAACGGCTTTGACAGCTTTATTATGTTTAATGTCTATGCCCAACGGGCCACAGACCCGGATGCTATGGAGAAACAATGCAACATGCTGCTGCACCGGGAGAATATGGCGGCATTTTCTTATGTGCTTTCCATTTCAGAAAAGCCCGTTGTTTGGGCTGCCTGGGGAACCATCATTGAAAAACGGGATTATCTTTCCAAATGCCTTATGGATATGGTTCAGATCGGTCAATCCTATAATGCCCAGTGGGTATGCGCAGGAAAGTGCAGCAAAAAAGGGCATCCCCATCATCCGTTGTATTTGCGAAAAGATGAAAAAGTGTACTCCTTTCCGGTGACGGATTACTTGAAGAGTTTTGATTGATGCGAGGTGCGGTATGGAAAATCTGTGCGAAACTTGCTGGAATTACGACTATGACGAGGAGTTTGACGAGTACTATTGTATGATGGACCTGGATGAGGATGAGGTCTATCGTTACTTAGCTTCCCGCCAAACCCGATGCCCCTATTACCGCCAGGGTGACGATTATACCCTGGCCCGGCGCCAATGAAAAAATGAGTGGACAGGGTTTTGCCCTGTCCATTTTGCTGATATAATAAAATTCGGCAAAATAAATAGTTGTAAATATGAACGAAATCGTATATAATACATTAGATGTAGAATATTAATTCGGAGGGAACAACCGAATGGAACATAAAAATTGTGAATTGCTTCAATATATTGCACCGGGAAAAACCGTCCACCTGATCGGTATTGGCGGCGTATCTATGCGCTCTTTGGGTCCTGTTCTGATGGGAATGGGTGTTAAGGTGACCGGCTCTGACCGTGATGAATCTGAATCTACGAAAGAACTGGCGGAACAGGGTGTTAAAATCATCATCGGTCACCACGAAGAAAATGTGATCGGGGCAGACTGCGTGATCCGTACCTCTGCTGTCCATGATGATAATCCGGAGATCGTCAGCGCACATCGGCTGGGGATTCCCGTGTTTGAACGGGCGCAGGCCTGGGGTGTGATTATGCAGGGCTATAAAAATGCCATCTGCGTATCCGGAACCCACGGCAAGACGACTGTGACATCTATGATAACCCATATTATGATGGAGGCACAGAGAGATCCTACTGTTATGATCGGTGGGTACCTGCCTTTGATTCAGTCTTGCCACCGGGTAGGCAAAGGCGATACTATCATCTTGGAAGCCTGTGAATACTGTGATTCTTTTTTGAGCTTTTATCCCAGTCTTTCCATAATCTTAAATATTGAAGAGGATCATCTTGACTACTTCAAGGATTTGGCAGATATACAAAAATCCTTCCGCAAATTTGCGGAACTGGCATCTGACCGGGTGCTGATCAATGGTGATGATCCCCATTGTGTGCAGGCGGTAGAGGGGCTTACCTATACAACCTTCGGTTTCGGCGTGGAAAATATGGTACACCCGGAAAATCTCTGCCCGGACTGGCAGCATCTTGATGTGGTTTGTGATGGCAAATTCTATTGCCATTTGGATTTGAAAGTTATGGGTAAGCACAATGCTCTTAATGCGCTGGCATCAGCAGCTGCAGCGTGGATGCTTGGCGTTCCGGGAGAGGTTGCGGCAAAAGGTCTGTTGTCCTTTGTGGGAGCCCATCGACGGATGCAATTTAAGGGTAAGTATAACGGTGCAGACTTGTATGATGATTTTGCCCACCATCCGGATGAATTGCGTGCGGTGATTGATGTAGTCAGAACAATGGGCTATAAGCGCTTTATTTTGGCGTTCCAACCCTATACCTATACCCGAACCGTATCCTTCTTTGATGATTTTGTTCGGGAACTGGAGAAGGTAGATCACCTCGTGCTGCCGGAAATTTGTGCAGCACGGGAAACAGATACACTGGGAATATCTTCCCGGCATTTGCAGGAGAAAATTCCCGGCAGCGTGTATTTTGAAACCTTGCCTGAAGTAACGCAGTATCTGTGTTCCATTGCTCAGGAGGGAGATATCATTCTTTCTTCAGGTTGCGGTGATGTTTATAAAGCCATTGATGCAATGCTGGAGTAAGAAAACGAGGTTTACAATATGGGTAAATTAAATGTTTGTGTGCTGTTTGGTGGAATGAGTCCGGAACATCAGGTGTCGCTTCGTTCTGCCGCATCTGTACTGCAAAATCTGAATCCGGAAAAATATAATATTATGCCTGTAGGCATTACCCAAGAGGGCGACTGGTTCTTGTACGGCGGCAGCGATTATACCCAATTGCCTGGCGGAAAATGGCTTGAAAATCCAGATAATCGCCGTGCGGCTATTTCTCCTGTTCGGGGGCAAGGGCTGCTGTGTTTTGAGGGTGATTGTGTAGTTCGTCAGCAGGTGGATGTAGTTTTCCCGGTGCTTCACGGTGAAAACGGCGAAGATGGTGCGATGCAGGGCTTGCTGCAGATGGCGGGGATTCCCTATGTGGGACCTCACATTGCAGAATCTGCTGTTTCTATGGACAAAACTCTGACCAAATTGGTGGCAGACCAAGCTGGTGTGCCCCAGGCTGCCTGGGAGCTGATTCGTGCTTCCGAGTTGCCTGCCCGTATGGAACAAATGTTGGATAAAATTGAAACTCGCTTTGCTTACCCTGTGTTTGTAAAGCCTGCCGGCACTGGTTCTTCTGTAGGTGTATCCAAGGCTATGGACCGTGCGCAGCTGAAAAATGCGCTGGAAGCAGCTGCTGCTTACGATGAAAAAATTCTTGTTGAAGAATTTATCCACGGAAGGGAAGTGGAAGTTGCAGTTTTGGGTAATGCTACCCCTGTGGCTTCAGTTTGCGGCGAAATCGATTCCGGTGCTGAGTTCTATGACTACGATGCTAAATATATCACCGATACTTCTGTGGCCTATATTCCTGCCCGCATTTCCGAGGAAGTGGCTGAACAGGTTCGGGAGCAGGCAGTAAAGGTTTATAATGCCATTGGCTGCAAAGGTTTAAGCCGGGTGGATTTCTTTGTAACTTATGAAGATAGCCGTGTTGTGTTCAATGAGATTAATACGCTTCCCGGTTTCACATCCATTTCTATGTACCCCAAGCTGTTTGCTGCCAGCGGCATTGCATATGACGAACTTTTGGATCAGTTGCTGGAGTTGGCACTGGAGGCATTTGCATGAAAAAGGAAATGGTGCTCTCCTTAAAAGCAACGCAAACCTATATAGGGCAAGAGCCGGATGTTATTGAACTGGTGACAGTGGGAACCCTGGAGAATACGGATAAGGGTTGGCACATCAACTATGAAGAAACAGCGTTGACCGGTTTGGAAGGCGTCAGCACAAGCTTTCTGCTGGAAGATAACTGTGTGACGTTAACCCGTACCGGCAAGCTGAATTCTCAAATGTTTTTCCAGGAAGGCATTCGCCACGATTCTCTTTACGAGATGGAATTTGGCGCATTGATGCTCACAGTTTGCGCCACAAAAATATCTTCCGATCTGTCCTTTCAGGGGGGAACCGTGGATTTGCAATATGAAATTGAAATAGAGCAAAGCACGGCGGGTACGGTGGACTACCACCTGGAAATTAAACCCCGAAATTAAATAAAAAAGGAGGAGCAATGCTCCTCCTTCTTTATATATAGAAATCACAGAAAATTTAGTCGAAGGTATCCTCGGGAAGCTCAATGATATTGCCGTCGCTGCCATCATTAGGGGAAGTTGTAGTAACGGGATTTTCCTGTTCAACAGAAGGCGATGTGACATCCGGTGTGGTGACGGGATCTTCCTGTTCAATAGAAGGCGATGTGACATCCGGTGTGGTGTCAGGATCATCCAGATTGACGTCGGGCAATTCGATTGTTCCCCATTGACTGGGAAGGGTAATGTCTTGGTCTTCTTCACTCTGTTCTGTTGGCAGCGGACTAACAGATTCGGAACTTACGCCGTTATTTTCCGGTTCGGAAGATTGACTGCTTTTGCAGGAACAAAGTGATAAGGCAAGAATAACTGTCAGCAAAAAAATGAATTTTTTCATATGAAAACTCCGTAATTCTATGATGAAACATATTATATCTGTTTTTTGCAGAAAGGTCAAGTGCTTGTGCGGAGTATGCATTGATTTGCAAAAACGGGTAACACTATCTATATCAGCAGTGAAAGGAGGATAAAGTTATGAACTGTCACGCAAATAAAAGCATTGAATGCACCGTTACCCAGTGCGCACACCACTGCAATGAAGCAAATTTCTGTTCCTTGGATCGAATCCTGGTAGGCAGCCATGAGAGCAATCCTACCGTGGACCAGTGTACCGATTGTATGTCCTTCCGTAAGAAATAAAATATCTGCGGCGGCATAGTCCGCCGCATAATTTTTAGAAAGATTCTTGTATTTTATGTTGCTGTGTGATAATATTTAAATATATATAATACAGGAGATAACTATGAAGAAAATATTGATTGCAATGGATGCTTCTGAGCAAAAAGAGCAGCTGGAACAGCAACTTTCCGGTACATATAATGTGCTTTCTTGCGATAACGGGCTGGATGCATTGGACGCTATAAGGATCTTTTGCCCGGAGGTTATTGTTCTGAACTTGATGCTTAGCGGAATGGATGGTGTAAGCCTGCTGGAGCATGCTTGGAATGGCGGCTTTCGGCCTATGATTATTGCTCTGACGCCCTGTGTCACCGATTACATTGTCAAAGCATTGGAGCGTATGAATACGTGCTGTTTAATTCGTGGTGCGTGGGACGTTGGTCAGTTGGTGGCCAGGATTATAGATGTGACGCAGGATGAAGCTGAGCAGCAGGGGATGAGTACGGCCGGCGTTTTGGCAGCTCTTGGCTTCAAGTTAAACACATCCGGCTGTCGAATCACATTGTTGGCCTTGGAGATCTTTGAAAAGAACCCTGCTCAGAAGATTACGGGTGAGCTTTATCCTGCGGTGGCAGCGGCTTGCGGCGGAACATCTACACAGGTGGAAAAGGCTATTCGTGACAGTATTGACAGCGCCTGGAAGGATTGTAATGAGCAAATTTGGAAAATGTATTTTCCAGCAGGAAAAAACGGAAAGATCGCAAAACCGACAAACGGGGATTTCTTGGCTCGGATCTACCGTTGTGTAATGGAAAACGGCAAAACATCAAATAGGAAAATTGGATAATCAACAGCATAGATTGCTTGATATCATAGGCAATCTATGCTGTTTTTTTGTTTGCGTAATTCAAACTGGAAAAAACTTCCTTAAAATATAAAGAAAAATGTTTAGATATATTGGAAATAATCTTATTTTGACTAATAATATGCGAAAAACACTTGGCAAAATTTTATAAAATGGTTGACAAAGAAAATCTGTGCTTATATAATGAAAATGTCAAGATGAAGGAGGTTTTGATATGGAACTGACAAAAAGTGAAATGCAAATTATGGATGTTTTATGGGGTTCAGACGCCCCGTTGTCCCGATCTGATTTACTGGAGCGTTCCGAAGAAAAAACCTGGAAAGACAGCTCTGTTCATATTCTGCTCAATGGATTGCTGGCGAAAGGAGCCATTCGTGAGGCCGGCTTTGTGAAAAGAAGCAAAACCTTTGGCCGCACATTTATTCCGGCTCTGACTCGTGAGGAATATTTTGCAACAACTGTTTTTAGCCACACCCACAAACCGGATTTTGTTGGTTTGGTTGCGGCACTGTTGCAACGGCCGGATCTTTCAGCAGATGACTTGAACCGGGTCGAGGCTTTAGTCTTCCGAAGAAAAAAGATGGTATAATTAAGGGATTGCTTGTCAATCCCTTTTTTGTGTACTCTACACGATATATTCAAAACAAGTGCAATGTATGTTTGTGAATTTCATAAGTTGACAAAACTTGGCATAATCAATATAATGTTATTGATATAAGCGGAAGCAAAATGAGCCGCTGGGAAAGGAAAAGATTATGAGTAAGATTACGGTTATTGGTGCCGGCAGCGTAGGCGCTACAGTTGCCAACGATTTGATGATCCAGGGCGTAGCTTCTGAGATCGTGCTGGTTGATGTAAATAAGAAAAAAGCTATCGGTGAGGCGCTGGATATTTATCAGGGTGCGCCGTTCCATTCTCCTGCTATTGTCCGTGCCGGTGAATATGAGGATGCAGTAGGCTCCGATATTGTGGTTATCACTTGTGGTATCGCAAGAAAGCCCGGTATGTCCCGTCTGGATCTTGCCCAGACCAATGTGAATATTCTCAAAGATGTAGCATCCAAAGTGGTGCCCCATGCGCCCAATGCTGTTTATGTGATCGTATCCAACCCTGTGGATATTCTGACTTATGTGTTTACCAAAATTTCCGGTCTGCCGGAGCGCCAGATCATCGGATCCGGTACTATTTTGGATACCAGCCGTCTGCAGTCTGAACTTGCTAAGCGTTTTTGCATCAGCCCCAAGAATGTTCATGCTCATGTCTATGGTGAGCATGGCGACAGTTCTTTTGTGCCTTGGTCGTTGGTTCATATTGCGAACAATCATATCGATGCCTATAAAGCAAGTTCCCCTGATAAGGATCGTATCGACTGGAACCAGGATTACGAAGAGGTTGAGACCTTTGTAAAGAAGTCCGGCGGTATTATTATTGAAAATAAGGGCGCAACATTTTATGCGGTTGCTATGTCCGTGTGCCATATCTGCAAGTGCATTTATGCCGATGCCGGCACTGCTGTGACTGTTTCTACTATGATGCACGGTGAATACGGCGTTGAAGATGTTTGTCTTTCTACGCTGAACCTGGTGGATCGCAAAGGCGTACGCGGTAAGATTATGAACAAGATGACCGATGAGGAAGTTGCAAAGCTTCAGGCAAGTGCGGAAAAGCTGAAATCCGTTATTGCCCAGATTGAGATCTAAATTTACAGCCGGTGGCTAAGCCACCGGCTGTTTTTTATAAATTCTGCTGACGGATAAATTCGCAAAGTTCTGCGCCCATTTCCAACGGTGCTAAGGCTTCCTGAATCTGGTTGCTTAAGAAGGGGCAATCTTTTAATGCCTCTGTCAGTTTTTGAGGCAGATCAGCATCCATAGCATCGGTGTATACTTGCAGATCTTTAATAACGCCGCTATCAACCTGAAGCTGAAGCTCCAGATGTCCAAAAGAAAATTGTCCTTCCAAACTGCAAGAAAAGACCATAGATCTGCCGAAAAGCCATTGCTGACTTGCATATCTGCTTCGCAGGTCCAAAACTGTTTGCCGATCCTGCTCAGATAGTGCCAAAAGCTCCGGTGCTCCGTAGATTTCGCTAAATGCCTGCACCATAAATTTTTTCATTTTTTCGCAGGTGAGGGTAGGGGAAAGGTCGGCCAGATTGACCACTCGTGAGCGAACAGAAGGAATACCCTTGCTTTCGAGCTTTGCTTTGGGCGGGCTTAAATACCGCTGCATATATTCTGTGTTGGCTTGAATTAGAATTGTGCCGTGGTGATAGGAATTGACTTTGCCGTGATAAAAAGCGTTGCCGGAGAATTTCCTTCCATCGGTAAGAAGATCATTTCTTCCGGAAAACTCTGCTTTAATCCCGGCAAGCTCTGCTGCACGCTGAATAACAGATAGTTGCTTGGCCAGATTATAATTTTTCTCTTTAACCAAGAATGTGAAATTTAAGTTGCCTAAATCGTGATAGACGGCTCCGCCGCCGGAGAGACGGCGAGCCAGATGACCGCCTTCCTCCTGTAAAAGCGAGGTGCGGCATTCGGCCCATGGATTTTGATTTTTACCGATAACAATTGTATGTTGATTCTGCCACAAGTAAAGAATGCATCCTTTATCCGGAGAGAGATCCAGTAAAAATTCCTCCAGAGCCAAATTATAATAAGGGTCGAAACCATTGCCTTCTATAACATAAAACTTCTCCATTATATTTTCACCTCAAATTTATTATAAAAGTAATCAGCTGCCTCTGTCAATCCCTACTTGACATTTTGTGATAAAGTGTTATATTTATGTTACAAACTTGAGATTATAACATTGGAGGGGCCCCTATGTACAGTGTTCGCCAGGAGCAGATGAAGCAGTATATCGAGCAGCAAAACGTGGTAACCATCCATGCTTTGCAGCAAATGTTCCCGGATGTATCGCTGATGACGATCCACCGTGATTTGGATGCTTTGGAAGCGCAGGGAATTGTTGTGAAGTTCCGTGGCGGCGCACGTTCTGTTCGTTATTCTTCTGACCCCGAATTTAATGTCCGTATGCGGGAAAATAATATGGGTAAGATTCAGATTGCCCGTAAAGCATTGGAAATGATTCAGCCCCATACTGCAATTTTTCTGGATGCCAGCACTACCAATTTAGCTTTGGCAAAAATTTTGCCGGATATTCATTTGAATATTATTACAACCGGCCCCAGTATAGCTTTGGAATTATGCCGCCTGCACAATCCGGTTGTTACCCTCTGCTGCGGTACAATTAACCGTAAAAACCTTGCCCTTTCCGGACAAAACACTTTGGAAATGCTGGATAAGATCAATATAGATATGTCGTTTGTGGGTGTTTCCGGATGTTCGGCAGAGTCTGGTTTTACCTGCGGAACGGAAAGTGATATGCTTGTAAAGCGGAAGATGATCCACAAGGCCAGAACAAGCGTGGCAGTTTGCGGAAAAGATAAGTTCAGTTGCTTAATGCCCTATACATTTGCCGCACTGGATGAAGTGGATTGTATGATCACAGACGGTCCTGTACCGGAAGGATTCCGTGAAGCGGCGGACCGTGCAGGATTAAAAATTTTATAATGCGTAATAAGGCTGCGGAATGTTGCTTCTGCAGCCTTTAATTTTGTCCTTCTTTTCAACAATTCCTATTGACGGGGATGTTATAAAGTGTTATAATTAACAAGCTATAACAATGGTAGTCTGGACAACTATGGCTTCAGACACCAAATAAGAAAGGATGATTACAACTTGGCAAACGCAGTAATTATGCCCAAGGCGGGTATTACAGTAGAAAGCTGTATCATTGGAACTTGGGAAAAGAAGGTTGGCGATCAGGTCAAGATCGGCGATATTCTGTTCACCTATGAAACAGACAAGGCCAGCTTCGAGTGTGAATCCACCGCTGAAGGCACTCTTCTGGATATCTTCTATGGTGAGGGCGATGAGGTTCCTTGCCTGGTGAATGTATGTGCTGTGGGTAACCCCGGTGAAGATTGCAGCCACCTGCGTGGCGGCAGTGCCGCTCCGGCAGAAGCAGCAGCTCCTGCAGCCGCAGCAGCTCCCGCAGCAGCCGCACCTGCTGCTGTGTGCAACACCTTGGCAAAGGCAGTGATTATGCCCAAGGCAGGTATCACAGTAGAAAGCTGCATCATCGGCAGCTGGGAAAAGAAGGTTGGCGATCAGGTTAAGATCGGCGATATCCTCTTTACATACGAAACCGATAAGGCAAGCTTTGAATGTGAGTCCACTGCAGAAGGCGAACTGCTGGAGATCTTCTATGAAGAAGGCGAAGAAGTTGTTTGTATGCAGAATGTCTGTGCAGTCGGTCCTCACGGTGAGGATTGCAGCTGCCTGCGTCCCGGTGCTGAAGTGATCGTAGCAGAGGCTGCTCCCGTTGCTGAGGCTGCTGTTGTGGCTGAGGCTGCTCCTGTTGCTGCCCCTGTTTCCGGCGCACCTGTTTCCCCCAGAGCTGCCAAGCTGGCACAGGCTCACGGCATCGATGCTTCTTTGGCTGTCGGTACCGGCCCCAATGGCCGTATCATTGAGCGGGATGTGCAGAAGCTGATCGCCCAGGGCGTGCAGCCCAAGGCTGCTGTCGCTTATGTGGCTGCCGAAGATGAGTATGAAGATGTGAAGTTCAGCGGTATCCGCCGTGCTATCAGCAAGTCTATGCATACTTCTTTGTCCACCATGGCTCAGCTGACTCATAACATCACCTTCGACGCTACCCAGATCCTGGCCTACCGCAAGGCTCTGAAGGCCGCCGGTGACGAGTATGCCGGTATCACCCTGGGTGATATCCTGCTGTACGCAGTATCCCGTACTGTTCTGAATCATAAGGATTTGAACGCCAATATGCTCGATGACAGCTCCATCCGCAGATTCAACCATGTAAATCTGGGTGTTGCTGTGGATACGCCCCGCGGTCTGATGGTTCCCACCATTGTCCACGCCGACGAGATGAGCCTGTTGGAGATCTCCAAGGCTGTAAAGGCTTTGGCTGCTGAGTGCCGCGAAGGCAATATCAGCCCGGACAAGCTCTCCGGTGCAAGCTTCACCGTTTCCAATTTGGGCTCTTTCGGTATTGAGTCCTTTACTCCCGTTATCAATCCTCCCCAGACCGGTATTCTGGGTGTTTGCGGAACTGTGGATCGTGTCCGCAAGGGTGCTGACGGCAGCATTCAGCTCTATCCCGCTATGGGCTTGAGCCTGACCTATGATCACCGTGCTGTTGACGGCACACCCGCCTCCCGGTTCCTGCAGGAGCTGTGCAAGAACCTGGAGAATTTCACCACACTGCTGGCTAAATAAGGAGGAAAGAAAATGCCTAAGAGTTTATATGTAGATCCTTCTGCCGTGCGTGCACCCGGCAAGGTTACTTTTAACGACATTCCCGTTAACCAGTATAATAAGACCGTTAAGGAAGAGCTGGAATCCGGTAAATACACCAAGGAAGACCTGATTCGTATTTTCCGGGATATGACTATCCTCCGGGAATTCGAGACTATGCTGAACCTGATCAAGACCCAGGGTTCTTACAATGGCATCGACCACACCTATCCCGGCCCTGCCCACCTGTCCACCGGTCAGGAAGCAGCTTGCGTTGGCCAGGCATACCTGCTGGATGAGAACGACTTCGCTTTCGGTTCTCACCGCAGCCACTCCGAAATTCTGGCAAAGGCTCTGTCCACCATCAACAAGATGAGCGACGAGCAGCTGATGAACGTTATGGAATCCTTCCTGGAAGGCAAGTGCCTGCGTTCCACTCAGAAGCTGGGCGAAACCAAGGACGTTAAGGAATTGGCAATTCGCTTCATCCTTTATGGTACACTGTCTGAGATTTTTGCCCGTGAAACCGGCTTCCATATGGGTATGGGCGGCTCTATGCACGCATTCTTCCTGCCCTTTGGTATTTACCCCAATAACGCCATTGTCGGCGGCTCCGGCACCATTTCCACCGGTGCAGCTCTGTACAAGAAGGTCAACAATAAGAAGGGCATCGTTGTCTGCAACATCGGTGACGCCTCTATGGCTCGTGGCCCTGTTTGGGAAGCACTGAACTTCTCCGCTATGGATCAGTATAAGACCCTGTGGGAATCCCACAACGACGGTATGCCGATCCTGTATAACATTTTCAATAACTCCTACGGTATGGGCGACCAGACCCGTGGCGAAACTATGGGTCAGGGCGTTATGTCCCGGATTGCATCCGGCGTCAGCCCCACTCAGTTCCACGCTGAAACCATCGACGGATACAATCCTCTGGCAGTGATCGATGCTATGGAGCGTAAGCTGCAGCTGCTGCGTAACGGCCAGGGCCCCGTGATGCTGGAAACCATTACCTACCGTTTCTCCGGTCACTCTGTTTCCGACCAGAACGCTTACCGTACTAAGGAAGAGATCGATGCCTGGAAGGAAGTCGACCCCATCACCACTTATCCCAACAGCCTGATCGAAGCCGGCGTGCTGACCCAGGAAGAAGTAGATGCCATCCTGGCAGAGACTTCCTCTCGTATGACAATGATCTGCAAGGCCGCTGCCGACCCCGAAATCAGCCCCTATTGCGATTTCGATAAGGATCCTGCTGTTGTTGAGCGTCTGATGTTCTCCAACCAGAAGGTTGAGAAGTTTGATGACCGTGAGCCGGAAGTTACTGTTCCCAAGGAAGAGGCTGAAGGTTATAAGAAGATCAAGGCTAAGGAGCGCAGCCCCATCGGTGCAGACGGCAAGCCTGTTTCCAAAATGAAGCTGTATAACCTCCGCGATGCTCTGTCTGAGGTTATCTATGACCGCTTCTATGAAGATCCTACCCTCATCGCTTACGGCGAAGACTGCCGTGACTGGGGCGGAGCTTTTGCTGTTTACCGTGGTATGATGGATGCACTGCCTCACTGCCGCCTGTTCAACTCTCCTCTGGCTGAAGGCGCAATCGTCGGTACTGCTGTCGGTTACGCACTGTCCGGCGGCCGTGCTCTGGTGGAACTGATGTATGCCGACTTCATCGGTTGCGCCGGTGACGAAATCTTCAACCAGATGTCTAAGTGGCAGGCAATGTCCGCAGGCATTCTGAAGATGCCTCTGGTTCTGCGTGTTTCTGTTGGCTCCAAGTATGGCGCTCAGCACTCTCAGGACTGGACTGCACTGTGTGCCCACATTCCCGGTCTGAAGGTTTGCTTCCCTGCAACGCCTTGGGAAGCTAAGGGCCTGATGGAAACCGCCCTGATGGGTACTGACCCTGTTGTGTTCTTTGAAAGCCAGAGAATTTACGATGTGGGCGAACAGTTCCACGAAGGCGGCGTTCCTGCAGAGCGTTATGAGATCACCATCGGCGATACCAACAAGGTTCGCGACGGTCAGGATATCACCATCCTGACCATCGGTGCTGCGCTGTACCGTGCTATGGATGCTGCTAAGACTTTGTCCGAAAAGTACGGCATGGAAGCTGATGTTATCAACATCCACTCCCTGGTGCCTCTGGACTACACCAATATTATTGAGTCTGTCCGTAAGACTGGCAAGGTCGTTCTCGTATCTGATGCTTGCGCCCGTGGTTCTTATATGAACGATGTTGCAAGAAACATTACCGAGATGTGCTTCGATGACCTGGATGCACCTCCCGTTGTGATCGGCGCCCGCAACTGGATCACACCCCCCTTCGAGTTTGACGAGTACTTCTTCCCGCAGGCGAGCTGGATTTTGGATTCCATTAATGAGAAGCTGGTTCCTTTGGCCGGTTATGAGCCTAAGAACAGCTGCAGCGAGGTAGAGCAGATCCGTCGCTCCAAGGACGGCGTGTAAGCCCTATGCGAATACAACGAACAGCTAACGCCGGTGTCCTGCTGGAATTAGACGGCAAGCGAATTCTTCTTGACGGAGTATGTGAGGGCTACGGTCCTTATTTGGCCACCCCGGAATGGATTTGTAATGCGCTGCTGCAGGAGAATATCCCGGATGCCCTGGTTTATACCCATCGCCACCCGGATCACTATGATGAACTGTTCGTTTCCCATTACCTACAAAATACCGCAGGCCCTGTTTTGGGGCCTGCGGATATTCCTTATGGGGTAGGGGAAGCGGTTCAAATTGGTGATATCTTGATAACCCCCATTCAAACACGCCATATTGGAAAAAGCGACGGCTGTATACATCACAGTTATGTGCTGCAAGGCAGTCAATGTGTTTGGTTTTTGGGAGATTCGTCGTTACTTGATTGGCAAAAAAACAGCATCATTCCAAAGCCGGATGTCATTATTGCGCCATTTGGATTTTTAATGGGGCGTGGTTGGGAGTACTGTAAAAACTCAGGAGCAAAGGTAGTTGTTGTGGTGCATATGCCCTTGAAAGAGAATGACCCGTATAACCTATGGAACGCTTTAGGTGAAATTCTTGCGGATCAAAAAGAACCACCGGTCTATATTCCTGAAATTGGCGATTATATCAATCTTAGCTAAAACACTAAATTGATTATTGAAATCAATAAAAAATACAATTATCTGCCAGTTGACAAATGCATTATTGGAATGATAAAATTTATGGGTAAATCTTATTTGGAGGCGTAAACAATGAATCATACAAAAATTTATGTTGTTAAAAATCCCGATGAAATGGGTGTGAAAGCTGCTGATTTGTTTGAGGCAGCCATTAAGGGCAAGCCTGCCTGCGTAATCGGTTTGGCTACCGGTTCTACTCCGCTGCCCCTCTACCGGGAATTGATTGCCCGCGAAAAGGCCGGAAAAATTGATTTCTCCAAGGTTCGCTCTGCAAACCTGGATGAATACAAGGGTCTTGCTCCTGACCATCCTCAGAGCTACCGCAAATTTATGCAGGAGAATCTGTTTGATCACATTTCTATCAAGCCTGAGAACACGATTGTTCCCGACGGTCTGGCTGCTGATATTGAAGCAATGTGCTGCAATTACGAGGCTCAGATCGAAAGCTGGGGCGGTGTAGACCTGCAGCTGCTGGGCATTGGTCACGATGGTCACATTGGCTTCAATGAGCCTGAGGATCATTTCCCCGGAATGACCCACGAGGTTAAGCTGACGGATATGACCATCGACGCAAACAAGCGTTTCTTTGATTCCATTGACGATGTTCCCAAGTCTGCCATCACTATGGGCATTGGCACCATTATGGCAGCGAAGAAGATCGTTATGGTCGTTACCGGTGCAGACAAGAAGGAAATCCTTCGCAAGACCTTCTGGGGTCCTGTTACTCCCGAAGTTCCCGCCTCCATTCTGCAGTTCCATAATGATGTAACTCTGATTTGCGACGAGGCTGCTTACCCCTTCTAATGGACAAATAATTATGGCGTGCTACCTGGTAGCACGCCATTTTTTGAATTTAGTGACATTCACAGCTTCCGCTGCAGCCGCTGCATTTGCCGCTGCAACTTTTTGCATCGGGACAGCCTATGCATTTGGCACCGCTTTTCTTCTTGTGGATGATGTAGAACACTGCACCTCCGACGATCAGTGCGACGATTCCGATCACAATGTAATCGATCATAGTATTACTTCCTTCCGGAAATGGTATATTCCTTTTTTAGCGCCTTATCAGACCGAACGATCAGCAGGCTAATAATGATTACAAATGCAATAATTGCAATCAGTCCTCCGATCGCACCGGTGGTATTCAGTTCTGTAGGATAGAAGATCAGGGTTCCGATGGTGTTGACTATATAGCCTACGGTGAAGCCAACAGCCAGCTGTAAACCAATTCCGCCCAGAAGCCACTTTTTGTCTTTTATCTCTGCGTTCATAGCGCCGATTGCAGCAAAGCAGGGAGGAGAGAACAGGTTAAACATCAGATAAGCCATTGCGGCAACTTTGGTGATTGCCATAATATGTGCAACTTCGGCGCCGGAACCTTCCAGCATAGCCAATTCTTCGGTATCGATAAGATTCTCAAGACCTACAAAGCAGACAGCCAGTGTGCCAACAACATTTTCTTTTGCAATAAAGCCGGTGATGGCAGCTGCGGCCAGTTCCCAGCTTAAAACACCAACAACGGGAACCAGAATGTAAGCAAAAGGACTAGCGATGGTGGCTAATATGGAGTCGTTAGCGCTTGCAACAGGCTGTAAATTCCAGCTGAATGTTTGCATAATCTGAACGGCAGTATTGCAAACCAAAATGATAGTAGCGGCTTTCACTATATAAGACCATCCGCGGCTGCACATAGACTTAAATGCACCGCCGAAGGAGGGAGTTTTGTATTCGGGCAGTTCAATAATGAAGAAGTTCTTTTTTGCTTTATAGCCGGTGATCTTGTTAATCAGAAGTGCGCATAGGAAAATCAGAACGATGCCGCTGACATACATTGCGTAACTGACCCAACGGGCGTCCTGGAAGAAGGCACCGGCAAACAGGGCAATTACAGGTATCTTTGCTCCGCAGGGCATAAATGGTGTGAGCATAGCGGTTGCGTGACGCTCACGGTCGTTGCGAATGGTGCGGCATGCCATAACGCCGGGAATGGAACATCCAACGCCGATTACGAAGGGAATTACGGACTTGCCGGAAAGACCTACCTTCTTGAAAATGGGATCCAGCACCACGGCCACACGGGACATATATCCGCAGTCTTCCAGCAGTGCAATAAGAAAGTACATAACCATAACAAGGGGCAGGAAACCAATCACAGCGCCTACGCCGCCGATTATGCCATCGACCAGCAATGCGCTGATAAATGCAGATGCCCCGGCGTTGTCCAAAAGTCCTTGGATCCAATTGCCGAATACTTCGATCCAGGTAACAAGCCCGGGAAGTATAACGGTACCGTTTTCAGCCATAAACAGATCGGCATACCAGGAAAAACTGCTGAGCCAGCCTGCGATACCGCCGTCGGCGGCATTTCCAAGCTGTGCGCCATCTGCGATAAAAGGACCGACCCAAGCCTGGGAGAGTTGGAAAACCAAAAACATTACCAAAGCAAAAATTGGGATGCCCAGCCATTTGTTCGTCAGAATATCGTCGATTTTATCGTGGAAGTTGCGATCTTTGGTAAAAATTTTCCGGGATTCAACCTGCTTAACGATGCTGTTAACAAATGTAAAACGCTTTCTGTCAGCTGCCTCAACAATTTTTTTGCTGGAAAAATCAATCTCGCCCTGTACGTAAGGGGGAATCTGCTTTTTACCAACGATAGAAAGAGCGGTTTCGATCAGTTTTTTCAAATCGTTATGCTGACTGTCGATGGAAACGGTTTCCACAATAGGGCAGTTTAGTTTCTTTGCCAATAAATCAGAATCGATAACCGTTTTTTTCTTCTTGTTTACATCCGATTTGTTTAATGCAATAACCAAAGGAATCCCCAACTCCAGAAGCTGTGTAGTGAAAAACAGGCTTCTGCTCAAATTGGTGGCATCAACAATATTGATGATAACATCAGGCTTTTCGTTTGTTATGTAAGTACTTGTGACGCTTTCTTCCGAAGTGAAAGGGGACATAGAATAAGCGCCCGGAAGATCAACAACGGTTATATCCTGGGCGCTGCAGAACACTTTTTTTATAGGATGCTCTTTTTTGTCAACAGTTACGCCAGCCCAGTTGCCGATTTTCTCGTTTCGACCTGTCAATGCATTGAACATTGTGGTCTTGCCGCTGTTAGGGTTGCCGGCTAAGGCGATTCTCATATTTTATTCCTCCTGAAAGGCAATTTGTGTTATGGGTTAGCGAAAGCTAACTGATAGGCGAAAAAACGGTTAGCGGAGTGCCGAAATAAATCATATTGCAATGGCTTCCGCTAACTGATTGTCGATATTGTACCGTGCATCCTTGATGGAAACTACACAGCCGCTTTTGCGGCGGGTAACCACGGTGATAGGTTCGCCGGAATAACAGCCCAGGGAGAAGAGGAAAGCGTTGAGCTCTTCGTCATCGGTGACAATGCCCTGCACAATGTATTCAGTTCCTTCAACTGCATCCAACAGTGTCAAATTCCTCGCCTCAATTCTGATCAAGAGTTAGCCTCGGCTAATTCCTGTTAAGTTTACCATTGCTAACTTCATTTGTCAAGTATTTCCAAAGAAAAAACTAAATCTTTTTATTGTGTAATCCGGCAAAAAATGCTTGACAGCGGTGGACAAATGTGCTTTAATGGTGGAAACCGATGATGGCGTGTGAGTACCTTTGGTTGTGTCACTTCAGAGAGCCGCTGTGTGGTGGAAAGCGGTGTGAAGGCCAATAGGGAATGGGCGCCTGAGGGCAAACTGAAAGGCGGTGGCTGAGTAGGGGAGACGGAGCTGGTTCTTCGTTAACAAAAGCCGGCGTATGTTTGTACGCATAAAGTGGGCGCATTGCGTCAAGCCGGGTGGTACCGCAGGAAGTTATTTTTACTCCTGTCCCAGCAGTATGCTTGGGATGGGATATTTTTTATGACTGTCAGAAGGAGAATGGTTATGAATAAAGAACAAATACCGTATAAGATATATTTGGAAGAGGATGAAATGCCTAAGGCGTGGTATAATGTTCGTGCGGATATGATCAACAAGCCTGCACCGCTGCTGAGCCCGAAAACACTTCAGCCTATCTCTGAGGCAGAATTGTCTGAAGTCTTTTGCTCGGAACTGGCAAAACAGGAAATGAACGATACAGATCCTTGGATCGAAATACCCCAGGAGATTCGGGATTTTTACCGAATGTATCGTCCTTCTCCTTTGGTCAGAGCCTACTGCCTGGAGGAAAAAATGCAAACTCCGGCAAAAATTTACTATAAATTCGAGGGCAATAACACCTCCGGCAGCCATAAACTTAACTCTGCCATTGCCCAGGCTTACTATGCCAAAAAACAAGGTCTTACGGGTGTGACTACCGAAACCGGCGCAGGTCAGTGGGGTACTGCTCTTTCTATGGCCTGTTCCTATTTTGGGCTGGATTGCAATGTGTTTATGGTTAAGGTGTCATACGAGCAAAAGCCTTTCCGCCGTGAGGTCATGCGTACTTACGGAGCCAATGTTACTTCCTCTCCCTCTGAAACAACGGCTATTGGTCGCAAGATTTTGGAGCAATTCCCAGGTACGACCGGTTCGTTGGGCTGCGCCATTTCCGAGGCTGTAGAGGCTGCCGGAAGTCGGGAAGGCTATCGGTATGTGCTGGGTAGTGTTTTGAATCAGGTTCTGCTGCATCAGTCTATTATTGGCTTGGAAACAAAAGCAGCGCTGGATAAATATAACATTAAGCCTGATGTGATTATTGGTTGTGCAGGCGGCGGTTCTAATTTGGGCGGCTTGATTTCCCCCTTTGCAGGGCAAAAACTCAGGGGAGAATCGGATGTGCGGTTGATTGCCGTAGAACCTGCATCCTGCCCGAGTTTAACACGGGGTAGTTATATTTATGACTATTGTGATACAGGTAATGTATGCCCCTTGCAAAAAATGTATACTTTGGGCAGTGGTTTTATTCCGTCTTCCAGCCATGCAGGCGGTTTGCGGTATCACGGTATGAGCAGTGTGGTATCCCAATTGTATCATGATGGATTGCTTGAGGCTGTAAGTGTCAGTCAAACGGATGTATTCAGCGCAGCTGTTGAGTTTGCCAGAATAGAGGGCATTTTACCTGCACCCGAAAGTTCACACGCAATTCGTGTTGCCATTGACGAGGCGCTTAAATGCAAAGAAACCGGCGAGGAAAAGACTATAGTATTTGGCTTGACAGGAACCGGATATTTCGATATGTATGCCTATCAGCGTTTCAATGACGGTCAAATGGCAGACTATATTCCCACAGATACTGAGATTGCGGCAAGTCTTGAAAGGACTCCTAAGATTTGATAAATCAGGTGTGTACAAAATTTTTATGTACACACCTGATTTGTTTTAAGATTGTATTTGTTGCATATTTGAAAATCCGGTGATATAATCGCTGTATAATTTTATAAGGGGTTGTTAGAATTGGACAAAATGGTTTCTGTGATCATCCCGGCGTATAATCGTCAAGCGTACATAAAAGAATGTTTGGAATCCGTACTTTCTCAGAGTTATGAGAATTTTGAAATCATTGTCGTTGACGATGGATCATCCGACCAAACAGCTGAAATTTGCCGGAATATGGCAAAAGAAGACAGCAGAATTAAATTATATGCAGGTGAGCATAAGGGTGTTTCCGCAGCCCGTAATATGGCGCTTGAAAAGGCTACGGGAGAGTATATGCTGTTTTTGGATAGCGATGATATTATTCATCCCCGTCTGCTGGACGTTCTTGTGGGCGGTATGGAGGAAAGCGGAGCGAAAATAGGCGGTACAATGTGCTTTGCTGTAAAAAATGAAGTGTGGGATCGATATAAACCGAAATTTATAGATCAATCAGAGGTTCAGGTATATGACTGCGTTTCTTTTGAGGATGCGTTGGAAACAACCTTTTCCCGAAAAACGCCCATATCTATGATCGGCGGCGTGATGTTTTGCAGAGATTGGGTTGGAGCAACAAAATTCCGGACGGATTTGACCATTGGTGAAGATTTTTGGTTTATCTATGAAAATCTGACCAAGGGTACTTCTGTTGTGTACTTGAAGAGCTGGCTGTATATGAACCGGCTGCATCAGGAAAACAGTTCCTGGGACTATAAATATTCGGGATTTATGACAAGATTTCTCCGAAAAGAATTGGTATGGAAGAATGAAGAAAAATGTGGCAGACAGGTGAATGCAGATCGGCAGAAGTCTGAAGTACTCGGAACATACCTAAGATGCCTGAAGCGTAACCGGGTGTACAGTAAAGACTGCAAAATGATGCGAAAAACTATGAGAAAACATCAAAAAACTTTACTCAAAGCCATGAACTTTAAGAGAAAAATAGTATTTCTTGCTGTGGTCTACCTGCCGTTTACGGGCGCGATAATCAATAAAAGGAATAAATAAAATGTCTGATTAGACAGTACTGAGGGGAGGCAAATGCCTCCCCTCAGCGATTTTAGTTATTTATGTTTTCTGTCATGCCGAAGCATACCAACAAAAATGGAAATCAATGTGAGTGTTTCGCATGCAATAGCGCCCCAGGACCCGGCGAAAAGATTGTAAATCAGCCATGCTGGAGAACTGATCAGGCCGCATTTGCGTACGTCAGATGCTTTTTTGAGCCGGAATCCGATGTTCAAGGCGATCATACCAACTACCGGCAATATTTCAATCAGCATATTGAAGAAGGTAGGTTCTTTGCCGAAGACAGTAAAATTCAAGATATAAACCGTAATGTATAATATTAAAAAGCCGAAAAACCAGAGGATATGATCGGTTTTTAATTGATCTTTAAATAGAAAAACAACTGCTCGTATGGTTGCAATGATGTTCAAAATGCCGCCTATGGTAGCACCAAGTATCAGAAAATTAACAGCAAAAAATGCGCCGCCGCATAGTTGCAGCAGGATAATGCGCTTTTTGTTTTTGCATTGATAAGAAAGAATGTTAAACAGCATTGCCAAAATGCCGATGCCCTGTGCGATAATTTCGATTGGTTTCATAGCAATTCCTTTTTTAGAATCTATCTTTTAACTGCGTTTGATTTTGTTTCATATTCACTTATTTGCCATTCACCATTACTTACTACTTTGAAAAATCACCGGGTGAATTTAGTGAGGAGTGAATAGTAATAATGAAGAAGTAAAAATCGCCGATCTTCTAGCGAAGATCAGCGATCTTTGGTGGGGGATGGTGGATTCGAACCACCGAAGGCATAGCCAGCAGATTTACAGTCTGTCCCCTTTGGCCACTCGGGAAATCCCCCATATTTTTTTCTGTTTGACTGCCTGTGTGGAGCCGGTAGACGGACTCGAACCCCCGACCT